>WAQM01000037.1 GCA_015520245.1 Pyrodictiaceae archaeon | reverse complement strand
CCAGCACCTCGAACTCGGTCCTGGTCACGACCTCGTGGATGCGGGTGCCGGGCGGGAACAGCCAGAACACCTCGTAGTCGTACTCGACCACCTCCTCCTCGTACCTGTTCTCGTAGACGTTGAGCCCCCTCCTTATCGGGGCCTCGAAGGTTATGAGGAAGGTTATGTAGGGGAGCCTCGGGTCCATCCTGTGCTCGACGCTCACCGCCTGGACCTCGGGGCGCACGCGGACCCCGTTCACCACCACCTCCTCCTCGTCCAGCGCCTCCTGCATCGCCGCCCTCAGCCTCTCCATCTCCTCCTCGTACTCGGCCGGCCTGTGGAGGAGCCTGGCGTAGTACTCGTCGGGGTCGTAGTAGTCGTAGACTATGACCTGGTGGACGAAGCCGGCGGGGCTCACGCTGAAGAAGCCCTGCGCGTGGATTGGCTGGAGGCTCTCGGGAGGAGGCAACACATGGACACCCCGAGCAGGCTCTGGACCTGCAGCTCCGCCTGCTGCTGCGCCGCCTCCCTCCTGGTTTTAGAGAGTAGCCTCTCGTTGAGGAACCGGCGGAAGATGGGGTACCTGACCAGCCTGTAGTAGATCGGCGTCTCAGCCATCACGAAGACCTCCCAGCTCCTCAGCGATGGGCACATGTAGCACCCGATCCTGTAGAACCCCATCTCGTAGAGGGGGTTCAGGGGCACCCCGTGGGCCAGCAGGTAGAGCTGGACGTGGGCGGCGCCCCAGAGGCGGAGGGGGGCCGCGAACACTATCTCGCCGACGCCGCGCACCGGCGGCCTCGCGGACCTCCGCGGCGACTCGGCGTCCCTGTCCCCGAGCACGACGAGGGTCCTGCCCGACGCCAGCTCGAGGAGGGCCCTCTCGCCGGCGGCTATCTTCAGGCCCGTGCACCACCTGTTGTCGTGGGTCGGCATCGGCATCCTGCCCTCCTCGAGCTCCCTGTCGACGCCGGCGTACGCCCTGTACACCGTCACCCCGAGGGCCTTCGACATCCTCTCGACGTACTCCACGGTGTGGGGGAACTCGGTGCCCGTGTCGGTGAAGAGGGCGACCACCCTCCTGCGCCCGTAGACCTTCAGCGCCAGGAGGAGGGCGACGGTGCTGTCCTTCCCGCCGCTCCACGGGACTATCACGGTGTCGAAGTCGCCGAGCGACTTGAGGAACTCTATGCTGGCCCTCTCGTAGGCCTCGAGCACCCACCTGTTCGCCTCGACGAGCCTCCGCAGGTCGACCTCGCGGCCCTCGGCGTCGCGGACCTCGACGACCCTCGGGGACAGCCCCTCGTCGGCGAAGTGGAGCCTGGCGACCAGCTCCGGGCCCGAGTAGACGGCGTGGACGTTCCTCTCCATCCTCACGAGGAGCGGGTTCGGCGGCACCCTCCTCCCGATCAGCTTCGATATCACCCTGTGGGTGCGGCCGAGGCCGAGGAACGGCTCGTAGCTGGGCTCGGGCCTCTCCGGGGTCAGCAGCCTGCCGGGCGCGTGCGGGGCGAACACGTAGGCCTCCCTGCCCTCGTCCCACCACACCATCGCCCTGAACCTGGCGCGGGCCCTCAGCAGCTCCTGCGCTATCATCTCGATCCTCGCGTTCCTGACGCGCGCCCGCGGCACCACGTGGACCGCGAAGGTGGGCGGCAGGGCCCTCTCCAGCTCGCGGGCCAGCCCCTCGTCCTCGCGGCCGAGCAGCACGACGGTGAAGCGGTCCCCGTCGCCTGACAGCTCCTCCAGGGCGCGGTCGGCGGTGCGGGCGCCGCGGAGGGTCCTCACCTCCACGTCCCAGTCCGCGTAGAACCTCTCCAGCATCGCCTCCACGGCGGCGTCGAACTCCCTGCCGAGCAGCCTCTCCAGCGAGGAGGCCCCAGCCCACGAGCAGCCCCCGACCCCGAGCCTGCCGGCCCCCGCCGAGACGCAGAGCAGCTCGCGGTGCCCAGCGTCGAGGGCCGCCCTCACCACCGCCTCGACGGCCCGCCCCGGGTCCGACGAGTGGACCACCAGCAGGCCCCGGTAGCCCGTCGCCCTCAGCTCCGAGGCCCAGGACGCCGCGAGGCCGCGCAGCCCGAGCGGCATCGCCTCACCTTGGCCGCCCGGGGGCCCCGGCGGCCCCTCCACAGCCGTAATATCGGGCGCGCCTCGGCGGGGGCCCCGGGGGAGCGCGTGGCAGCGCTGAGGGTGGGGGTGAGGAGCAGGAAGGACGCTGCCGCCGTGGAGGCGATG
>WAQM01000036.1 GCA_015520245.1 Pyrodictiaceae archaeon | reverse complement strand
CTCGGAGAGGTACGTGCTGATGGTCGAGGTCGGTGCGCGTACGCTCGCGGGGCGCGTAGGCGTCGACGAGGTAGGCGGCCACGTCGTGGTCGCGGGCCTGCGGCAGCCACGCAGGCCCCGCGGCGGAGACGACCTCGACCATCAGCACGTACCTCTCCGAGAGCTCGAGTAGCGCGCCGAGCGCCCCGCTTCGCGCGAGCGCGTCGATGAGGTAGCGCGGCGGTCTCGACCCCCGCCTGTCGTAGAGCCTGCCTGCGTAGGCTATCACGAGCACACCGTCGACCTTCGCCTCAACAATCGCCAGCTCGCCCGGCTCGACGCCGCGCCTGCGCACGAGCGCCAGCAGGTCTTTCAGGCCGATTACGGGGTGCAGCCGGGGCGCCCCGGGCCTGCCCGCTGCGGCCATTTAGGGGGCGCACCTCCTCCGTCCGGGGGCCGTGAGGAGCGCCCTCAATACCGAGCGGCCGGTGAGGAGAGAGGGGGCCGAACCTGAGCCCCCGGGGTGCGCGGCGTGAAGCTCGACGTCGCGAGGCTTGAGTCCTTCGTGATCTCCAAGATGTCGGAGACGCGCATCCCCGGCCTCAGCATAGCCGTCCTCAAGGACGGCGAGGTGGTGTACCAGAGGGGCTTCGGCTATCGCGACCTGGAGTCTGCGCTGCCCGCGACGCCCCGCACCGTTTACGGGGTCGGCTCGATAACCAAGACGGTGACCGCCATCGCGGTGATGCAGCTCGTCGAGAGGGGCCTGCTCTCCCTCGACGACCCGGCCGAGAGGTACCTGGGCTTCGAGCTGAGGGTGAAGGGCAAGCCGGTCACGATACACCACCTCCTCACCCACACCAGCGGCATACCGGCGCTGGGCTACGCCGAGGCGCTGATCCGCGGTCTCCTCGGCGTCGCCGAGTCGTGGCTGCCGGCCGCGAAGCCCGATGACGTCGTAGCTTTCGTCCGGGGGGCCTCCGCTTGGGCCACCCACGAGCCTGGCGAGCGCTTCTTCTACCTCAACGAGGGCTACGTGCTGCTCGGGCGCATCGTGGAGAAGGTAAGCGGCCTGCCCTACGAGGAGTACGTGAGGAAGAACATCCTCGAGCCCGCGGGCATGGATAGGAGCTACTTCAGCCGCGAGGAGGTGGAGAGGGACCCCGATGTCGCCGCGCCCTACCTGAACACGAGGCGGGGGCTCCGCAGGTCCAGGTTCCCCTTTGGCGTGAGCTCGGACGGCGGCATGTTCAGTAACGTCCTCGACCTGCTTCGGCTGGCCAGCCTGCTGATCAATCGCGGCAGGGTCGGCGGCACGGAGCTGCTGAGCCGGGAGAGCGTGCGCGAGATGGAGAAGGAGCACGCGAGGCTACCCTACACGCTGTTCGGGGGCGAGGCGTACGGATACGGCCTGGTCGTGTACCCCAGGTTCCTAGGCGGCTACAGGCTCGTGGGCCATAGCGGCTCCGTGCTCGTGTACACCGGCTTCTACGGCTACATAGCGTCAGAGGGCCTCGCCGTCGCCGTGCTGTCCAACACCTCGGGCTACCCGCCCTCCGCCGTGGGGATGTACGCGCTGGCCCTCGCTCTCGGCCGCGACCCCGACGAGCTCCCGTTCGTGAGGACCGAGAGGCTGCTGAGGAGGCTCGAGGGGCGCTACGAGGGCTACCAGGGGACCATAGCGTTCACCGTGAGGAGGATGGGCGACTTCCTCGTGCTCGAGTACTCCGATGAGGCTGTTGAGAGGAGGCTGCCGCTGGTACCCGAGGAGCTGAGGGAGGACTACGCGGTGTTCTGGACGGCCGAAATGGGCGCCCGGGTAAGGGTGGAGTTCTACGTCGATGGCGATAGGGTCTACATGCTGTACGAGCGGTACAAGCTCGTGAAGAGGGGGTGAACGTTGGGTCCTGAGGGCCCGCCTCCACTCATCGACCTCCACGAGGATCTGGCTCTCTACTTCGCCTGGCACGGCGGGGGCCAGGCTCTGGGCCGCTTCGACGATGACGTCGAGGGCAGGCAGGCCGACCTGCCGAAGTACAAGCGCGCGAATGTACGCATCGTCTTCGCGTCCGTCTTCGGCGGCGCCGGGCTCCCCTCAGCCCGCGGCGCGGAGACGGCCTACGCCCCCAGCATCGAGAAGCTCTGGGAGCAGGTCCGGGTTTACCACAAGCTCGCCGCGATGTACGGCATCACTATCGTAGAGAGCTACGCGCAGGCGGCGGATCTGCTGCGCGGCGGGTGGAGGCTGGGCTTCCTGCTCCACGTGGAGGGCCTGGACGCGGTCGCGGACCCCGCCGACCTGGACATGATGTACCGGCTCGGCGTCCGCAGCGTCGGCCTAACCTGGAACTACGGCAACAGGTTCGCATCGTCGTGCTGCCACGGCCCGGACTACGGGCTGACGGAGGAGGGAGCGGAGCTCGTGAGGCGCGCCCAGAGGCTCGGCATGATCGTGGACTTGGCCCACGCCGGTAGGAGGGCCGCGCTCGAGGCCGCTCGCGAGGCGCGCAGGCCGGTGATCATCAGTCACGCCGCGGTTCGCGCGCTGGTGGACCGGCCGAGGAACGTCGACGACGAGGTGATAGAGGCTGTGGCCAGGACCGGAGGCGTCGTTGGGGTCACGCTGATCCCGACGCTCCTCCGGGAACGCGGCCGGCCTAGCGTCGCTGACGTAGCTGAGCACATCGTCTACCTAAGGGACCGGTTCGGGGTCCACGTCATCGCGCTCGGGACCGACTTCCACGGAATGCCGGGCATGGAACCCCCCGAGGGGCTGGAGGATGTGAGCAAGATCGTTAGGCTGTGGGAGGAGCTTGAGGAGAGGGGGTTCACGCGCAAAGAGATTGAGGATATAGCCTACGGCAACGCGCTCCGCGTCCTGGAGAGGGCTATCGGCTAGCCCCTCCCCTCGCCCTCCTCGACCGGCACCAGCTCGTAGGTGAGGTAGTTCTCGGGCTGCCTCCTCACAATCTCAATGCGGACCCTCATGCCGACCCTAAGCTTGCGGGGGTCGGTCTCCCTGATCCACGCGGTTACGTTGACGCCCTCCGGGAGCCTGGCTATGCCGACCGCGTAGTCAGGATAGTGCGCGAAGCTCATCGGCTTAACGTATATGACCGTGTACGTGAGGAGGGTGCCCTCCCTGCTCAGCTCGACCCACTCGACGTCGCTCCTGCGGCAACGAGGGCAGTCCACCTGCGGCGGGAAGTAGAGCGTGCCGCAGCCCCTGCACCTGGTCGCCAGGAGCTTGCCCTCCATGAGGCCCTCGAAGAACTTCCTCAGCCTCTCAACGCTGATCGCGTACCGCACCCTGAGCTCGCGCTGGTCGTACCATAGGGCCGAGCCTGTGCGCTGGTCGGGGACTATCGGGAGGCCGACGCTCCTCTTCGCCTCCTCAACGAACTGCTCGACCTGCTTGATCATCTCCTCCATCGCCTTCCTCTGGTCCTGGGCCACGACCACCACCCCGCCGCGCCCTAGGGCTCGAGCGAGTATATGGTCACGTACGCGTAGTGGCCCGTGCCGCCAACGTTGTGGGCTAGCGCCATCCCCTTCCTTATCGGCGCCTGGCGGCCCCGCTCAACCTCCTGCCTCAGCTGGCGCACGAGCTCAACCGCCATGCTGACCCCTGTCGCGGCTATGGGGTGCCCCTTGGCCTTAAGCCCGCCGCTCAGGTTGACGGGTATGAGGCCTCCGACGTAGGTCTGCTCCTCGCGCACGAGCTTGACCCCCTCGCCCCTCCTGGCGAACCCCAGGTCCTCGTAGGCCAGCACCTCGGCTATGGTGAAGCAGTCGTGGACCTCAGCCACATCGATGTACTTGACCGGGTTGTCGGGGTCGATGCCGGCCCTCCTGTACGCCATCCTCGCGGCCTCAACGGCCGCCCGGAGCGAGAGGAAGTCCTCCCTCTTGCTCAGGTTCGAGGTGTCGCTGCCGTAGCCGATCGCTTTTATCCAAACGGGGGTGTCGGTCAGCTTCCTGGCCACCTCCTCGCTGGCCAGTATGACAGCCGCCGAGCCGTCACTTATCGGCGAGCAGTCGTACAGCTTGAGGGGCCATGCTATGTACCTGGACCTCATGCAGTCCTCGACCGTTATCCTCCTCTGGAAGTGGGCCTTGGGGTTCATCGACGCGTAGTAGTGGTTCTTGACCGCCACCTTGCAGAGGTCCTCCTCCGTGGCCCCGTACCTAGCCATGTAGGCCGTGGCGTAGAGGGCGTAGTAGCCTGGGAACGTCAAGCCGAAGCTCTGGAACTCCCAGAAGTAGTTGCCCGCCCGGCCTATCAGCTCGACCACGATGGGGGTGGGCGACTCGTTCATCTTCTCAACGCCGACCACGAGCACCACGTCGGCCTGGCCGCTGGCCACTATGTCGTGGCCCAGCTTTATCGCCGCACTGCCGCTAGCGCACGCGGCCTCCACCCGCACCGTACCGCGCGGGGTGAGCCCAGCGTACTCGTTGATCACCACGGCGGGCAGCGGCTCGCTGCTCCACACGCCGACGTTGGCGTAGACCACGTACTCGATGTCCTTCTGGTCGACGCCGGCGTCGTCGAGCGCCTGCTTTATGCTCTCCCAGGCCAGCTCGGCCAGGCTCACGTCGTGGCGGATGCCGAATCTGGAGTGACCGACGCCGACTATAGCCACCCGGCGCGGCAAGGGGGCCACCGCTCCCGCTGTAGGGGTCCTGCGGGTGGCCGCGGCCAAGCGATGTTAAAAGAATGTCGTGAGGCTGGCATGCCCGCCTCGCAACCACCTGTCGAAGGCCGAGGGGCTCCGACTTCGGTGGTAAGTCGCGAGCCCGGACCCGCAGCACCCTCCTAAATACCAGCCGCCCTAGCCCCGCGGCCGTGGGGCCGGGAGCCTTGGCCGGCGTGGAGGAGCTCAAGCGGGCTTTCCAGCAGGCCTTCGAGAAGGCGAAGGAGAGGATAGGCGATGAGATAAGGTCGTGGAGCAGGGTGTTCCAGTTCGTCCTGGACGACGGCACGGAGTTCTACGTGGAGATCTCGGGGGGAGAGCTCAAGATCGTCGAAGGCCGCCACCCGTCACCCGTCGCCACGCTCCAGACGGACCGCGAGACCCTCGAGAAGATACTGAGGGGCGAGCTGGACGCCATGGCGGCGTTCATGAGGGGCAAGCTGCGCATCACGGGGAACGTGATAGAGACCGTGAAGCTGCGGAGGATCGTCGAGGCCGCGCGGGGGTGAGGAGGGGGTACGCCCCGCGTCGAACGCGCGCCCCGCGCGCTAAGCCCAGCGTTAAAAGGCCGGGTCCGCGTACCCTACGGCCCGAGCGTGTTCTAAGGGTGGGTGCGCGCGGGCAGGGTGGTACACCATGGCCTCCGCGGCCACGATGACCTCCGAGGAGGTATTCGAGAGGTACATCAAGCCGAGGCCGTGGGTCAAGCACTACGACGAGGGCGTGCCCGCGGACGTTGACGTCCCCGAGGTACCGCTCTTCAAGTTCCTCGACGACTCTGCCTCGGCGTTCCCCCGGAGGACCGCGCTCTACTTCTTCGGCAGGAAGGTGTCCTACAGGGAGCTGCTGGACTCCGCCAACCGGTTCGCCAAGGCCCTCTCCGAGCTGTGGGGCGTCGGTAAGGGCGACCGCGTCGCCATATACCTCCCCAACACGCCGCAGTTCGCGATAGCATACTACGGCGCCATCAAGACCGGGGCCACCGTGACCCCGGTCAACCCGCTGTACACGCCCCGAGAGCTCGCGTACCAGCTGAGCAACAGCGAGGCCCGCGTGCTGGTCGCGCTCGACATGTTCAAGGACAAGGTCGAGGAGGCGCTGCGGGCGGAGGGCGTCAAGGTCGAGGCCGTCATCTACACTGGCATCGACGACTACCTGCCGGGCATTAAGGCCCTCCTCTACCGCCTCAAGGAGAGGAAGCCCAAGATACGCTACGACGGTAGGCGCGTCGTCAAGTTCACCGAGCTGCTCAGAAGGTTCGAGCCCAGGCCCCCGGCCGTAACCATCAACCCCCGCGAGGACGTGGTCGCGCTGATGTACACCGGCGGCACCACCGGGACCCCGAAGGGAGCCATGCTCACCCACTACAACATAGTCGCCAACGTCCTCCAGATCGACGCGTGGTGGAAGCGCGGCAGGAAGGGCGAGGACGTGATGGTCGGCGTGCTCCCGTGGTTCCACATCTACGGGCAGACGGTCGTCCTCCACACGGGCATCTACCGCGCCGCGACGATACTCGTCTACCCGAGGTTCGACCTGGACAGGATACTTAAGGACATCGAGAGGTTCAGGGCCAACATATTCCACGGGGTGCCGACGATCTACGCCATGATAGTCAACAGGCCCGACATACACAAGTACGACCTGCGCAGCCTCGAGGTCTGCATAAGCGGCGCCGCGCCCCTCCCCGTGGCAGTCGCTGAGAAGTTCGAGAAGCTCACGGGGGCCAAGCTGAGGGAGGGCTACGGGCTCACGGAGACCAGCCCCGTCACCCACGTTAACCCGATCTACGGGCGCTACAAGGTGGGCAGCATAGGCCTGCCCGTTCCGAGCACCTACGCCGCCATAGCCGACCCCGAGAAGCCCATACTACTGCCCCCCGGGGCCACGGGCGAGCTCGTGATAAGCGGGCCCCAGGTCATGAAGGGCTACTACAAGATGCCGGAGGAGAACGAGAAGGCGTTCTTCGAGTGCTGCGGCATGAGGTGGTTCAGGACGGGCGACATAGCCTACATGGACGAGGAGGGCTACTTCTACATCGTCGACCGGAAGAAGGACCTCATAAAGTACAAGGGCTACAGCGTCTACCCGAGGGAGGTTGAGGAGGTCCTCTACCGCCACGAGTGCGTCGTCGAGGCCGCCGTGATCGGCGTCCCCGACCCCGAGGTAGGTGAGAGGATAAAGGCGTTCGTCGTCCTCAAGCCCGAGTGCAGGGGCAAGGTCACGGAGAGGGACATCATAGAGTTCGCCCGCAAGCACCTCGCGCCCTACAAGGTGCCCAAGGAGGTGGAGTTCCGCGACGAGCTCCCCAAGAGCGCCGCGGGCAAGATCCTCAGGAGGGTCCTACGCGAGGAGGAGCTGCGCAAGCGCGGCATGAGTAGCTAGCGCAGCGCGCGCAACCGTTTTCCCCCGCGAGGCGCGCGCGGCAGGGCGGGGATG
>WAQM01000035.1 GCA_015520245.1 Pyrodictiaceae archaeon | reverse complement strand
GGTGGCGCGGAGGCTCGGCGGCGCCCGCGAAGACGGCGACCCTCCTGCCCCGGGCGCCGGGGGCAACGCGGGGGACGGCATAACGGCGGCCCGCTACCTCGCGTCCTGGGGGGCCCGCGTCACGATCTACATGCTGTCGAGGCCCGAGGAGCTCCGCGGCGACACACTCCACCAGTTCCGGGCCGTCGAGGCCATGGACCTTAGCGTCGAGCTGCGCCAGGTGCGCGACGAGGCGGACGTCCCGGAGAGGGTCGAGGCGGACGCGATCGTGGACGCGCTGCTCGGCATCGGGGTGCGGGGCCGCGTCCGCGCGGTGTACGCCCGGGCGATAGAGGCGATCAACAGGTCGGACGCGCTGAGGGTGGCGGTTGACGTCCCCTCGGGCCTCGACCCGGACACCGGCGAGCCCCTGGGCCCCGTGGTGCGCGCCCACGTGACCGTGACGTTCCACAAGCCGAAGAGGGGCCTGCTCGCCGAGAGGGCCCGCGAGTACGTGGGCGAGCTCGTCGTCGCCAACATAGGGGTGCCCCCCGAGGCGGAGATCTACGTGGGCCCCGGCGACGTCGAGGTGAGGGTTAGGCCCAGGCCCTGGACCGCCCACAAGGGCTCCTCGGGCCGCGTGCTCGTCGTCGGGGGCTCCGACACCTTCACCGGCGCCCCGGCGCTTGCCGCGATGGCGGCGCTCAGGGTGGGGGCGGACCTGGCGGTCGTCGCCGCCCCCGGGAGGGCCGCGGACATAGTCGCGTCGCACAGCCCCGAGCTGATAGCGATCAAGCTGCCCGGCGACGTCCTCGAGCCCGACCACGTTGAGGCGCTGAGGCCCCACCTGGAGCGCGCCGACGCCGTGGCGCTGGGCATGGGCCTGGGCCTCGCCCGTGAGACGCGCGAGGCGGTCCACAGGCTGCTGGAGCTGGCCCGCCGGGAGGGGAAGAGGGTGGTCGTCGACGCCGACGGGCTTAAGCACCTGGCGGGGAGGCTCGACCTCCTCGGGCCCAACGTGGTCCTCACGCCCCACGCCGGCGAGTTCAAGATCCTGTTCGGCGCCGAGCTGCCGGGCCCCGAGAGGCCCATGGAGAGGCTGAGGGTCGCGGCCGAGCAGGCGAGGAGGCACGGCAACCCGGTGGTGCTGCTCAAGGGCCCCGTGGACGTCATCACCGACGGCCGCCGCGCCAGGCTGAACAAGACGGGGGCGCCGGCGATGGCGGTCGGGGGCACCGGCGACGTGCTCTCCGGCGCCGTGGCGGCGCTCATGGCGCGCGGCCACGAGCCCTACGAGGCGGCCTACCTGGCCGCCTACCTGGTGGGGCTGGCCGGCTGCCTCGCATACGCCGAGAGGGGGGACTCGATGACGCCCCTGGACGTCGTGGCCAGGCTGCACGAGGCGCTGATGAGGCCCTTCGAGGCCCACCAGAGGAGCCTGGTGTACCGCAGGCTGCCACTCAGGGGCTAGACGTCGATGTAGTAGTAGACCTCGGCGGGCGACACGTAGCTGGACACCCTCCGCGCCTCCTCCCTCTTCAGCTCGATGTAGGCCTCGAGCAGGCTGCGCGGGAACAGGGGCCTCAGCCACTCGTTGTCGGACTCCAGCTCGTCGAGCGCCTCGTCGAGGCTCCTCGGTAGCTCCCTTATGCCCAGCTGCCTCCTCCTCTCGGGGCTCATCTTGTAGACGTTCTCGTCCACGGGGTCGCCGGGGTCGATCTTCCTCCTCACGCCGTCGAGGCCGGCCAGCACTATCGCGGCCAGCGCCAGGTACGGGTTGGCGCTGGGGTCGGGCGGCCTGTACTCGATCCTCTTGCCGCGCCAGTCGCCCCGGTGGTAGACCGGCACCCTCACCGCCGCGCTCCTGTTCGCCCTGCTCCACACCAGGTAGACGGGCGCCTCGTAGCCAGGCACGAGCCTCTTGTAGCTGTTGACGGTCGGGCTCACGAGGGCCGAGAGGGCCCTGCCGTGCTCCAGCAGGCCCCCGATGAAGTACCTCGCGAGCTGGCTGAGCTCCGCGTACTCGTCGTCGGGGTCGTAGAAGAGGTTGCGGGTGCCGCTCGCGTCCCAGAGGCTGACGTGGACGTGCATGCCGCTCCCGTTGTCGCCGTAGACTGGCTTGGGCATGAACGTGGCCACCATGCCGTGGGAGGCCGCGACGTTCCTGACCACGAGCTTGAGGGTCTGGATCCTGTCCCCCATGTCGACGAGGCCCGAGTACCTTATGTTGATCTCGCCCTGCCCCGCCGACGCGACCTCGTGGTGCGTCACCTCGACCTCGACGCCGAAGTACTCCTCGAGGATCCTGGCCGCCTCGAGCCTCACGGCGAACGTCTTGTCCTTGGGCGGGGCCGGGTAGTAGCCCTCCTTCGGCCTCATGAACACGCCGCCGTGGTCGCCCCAGGGGGCCTCCCTCGACGCGATCCTGTACATCGCGTAGCCGGGCTCAAGCCTCACCTCCACCCTGTCGAACACGAAGAACTCCACCTCGGCGCTCACCCTGACGCTGTAGCCCTGCTCGCGCAGGAACCCCTCGACCCTCTCGGCGGCGTAGCGGGGGTCGCGCTCGAACCTCCTCTCGCCGCCGGTGTCGTAGACGGCGCATATGACCCTGGCAACGCCCTTGAACCAGGGCAGGAGGGCCTGGGTGCCCGGCACCGGCTTGAGGACGAGGTCGCTCTCCTCGATCGTCTTGAAGCCCTTGACGCTGCTGCCGTCGAGCTTGCCGAACCCCCTCTCCATCGCCTCGGCGGTGGCCATCGAGGCCGAGACGGTCACGTGGTGGAGCGTGCCGGCGAGGTCGGTGAACTGGAGGTCGAGCCACTCGACGGAGTTGCGCCGGATCCACTCCTCGACCTCCCGGAGCCCCGGCACGCCGTCCACCCAGACGCCCGGCCGATTAGGGGCCTCGGCCTCCGTCCGAGTTTAAAAGGCAGCCGGCCCAGCCAGGCTCCGACCGGCCGGGCTGAGCGCCGGGTCCCGGCGGCGGGAACCGTTGAGGCGCCCCGCCCCACACACTCCCGGGGCCCGGCTTGGCGGCCGGCGAGGGCACGGTCCGGGAGAGGATCGTGAGGGTGCTGATGGAGGCCCGCAGGCCCCTCACGGCGCGCGAGATAGCGGAGCTGGTCGGCCTCGACCCCTCGACCGGCGAGAGGGAGGTGTACGAGCACCTACGCCACGTGGCCAAGACGCTGAGGAGGAGGCTGGGGGGCCGCGCGGCCCTCTACATGGTGCCGCCCAGCTGCAGGGACTGCGGCTACGTGTTCACCGACCTCACCGAGCCCAGGAGGCCCAGCCGCTGCCCCCGCTGCAAGAGCGAGAGGATAAGCCCGCCGAGGTTCTACATCGAGTTCTAGGCGCCCCGCCCGCCAGGGGCTCCCACCGCGTCCCTCGGGCCCCCACATCGCTAGGTTTTAGCCCGACCGGGCTCGCGCCCGGGGGCGGGCTCCGGTCTTGGGCATACCGCTCTCCCAGCGCAGGTGGGTCGCCGAGGTCCTGCGCGAGGGCAGGCCCGGGGAGCGCTACGTGGTCGCCGGCTGGGTCGACGCGGTCCGGGTCCACGGGGGCATAGTGTTCGTGGTGGTGAGGGACCGGAGCGGCAGGATGCAGCTCGTGGTCAAGAGGAACGTGGCCCCCAAGGCCTGGGAGCTGGCCAGGGACCTCAGCCCCGAGTCCGTCGTGGCAGCCCGCGGGGTGCTGGTGGAGAGCAAGGCGGCGCTCGGCGGCAGGGAGATCCAGGTCGAGGAGATGGAGCTCATAGCGTCGGCGGACCCGCTGCCGATAGACATATCCGACCCGTCGAAGACCGTGCTCGCGAAGAGGCTGGACTGGCGCTTCCTGGACCTGAGGAACCCGAGGAACCAGCTCATATTCCTCGTCGAGGCCGAGATGGCGCGGGCCGCGCGCGAGTGGTTCGTAGAGCACGGCTTCGTCG
>WAQM01000034.1 GCA_015520245.1 Pyrodictiaceae archaeon | reverse complement strand
GTGATACACCGTTATTTTTCCTCCCCCAAGTCGCCCGGGGTGCGGCAGTGGGCCCGGGAAGGGGAGGTGCTTCTCCCGTGTCCGGCGCCCCCGCCAAGGTCGAGGCCAAGGAGATCCTCGTCGGCAGGCTGCCGATAAGGTTCAGGCCGGAGGCGCCGCCGCCCCTGCCGCTGAGGAGGCTGCTGATAGGCCCGGCCATCATAACGCTCGGCCTCAGCATAGGCAGCGGCGAGCTGATCTTCTGGCCCATAATATCCTCGGTGATAGGGCCGGTGCTGCTGTGGGCCGCGCTGATATCGCTGTTCTTCCAGACGCTGTGGACCGCCGAGATGGCCAGGTGGACGGTGTGGACCGGCGAGCACTGGGTCCTCCAGATGGCCAGGGTCCACGGCCTCGTGTCGGCCCTCGTCATCTGGAACGTGTTCGTGTTCTTCGCGTGGGGGTTCGGCGGCTGGGCGGCCGCCGGCGGGCAGACGCTGCAGGTCCTCGTGGGCTGGCCGGCGGGCGGCGTGGGCGCCGCCTTCTGGTCCGGCGTCCTCTTCGTGCTCATATGGCTGGTCGCGCTGCTCGCCGGCATCGTTAGGGAGTGGGTCGAGAGGATACTGACGTTCAAGATGTTCGTGATATGGGTCATGCTGATAGTGAGCCTGGCGGCGATAACCGCCAGGGTCCCCGAGATCTGGGTCGACATAGCGCGCGGCATCTTCGTGCCCTCGTGGCCGGCGGAGGTGATAGGCACCGAGACGCTACCGTACTTCACCCTCGCCGCCGCCATAGCCTTCATAGGCGCGGGCGGCACGAGCAACATGTGGTACAGCTTCTGGGTCCGCGACGCGGGCTACGGCATGGGCGCCTACATAGGCAAGATACCCGGCTACCTGCGCGGCAAGCCCGTCGCGATCGAGCTGATCGGCTACCTGCCGGAGCCCACCGAGGAGAACATCAGGAGGCTCAAGGCGTGGTGGCGCCGCGTCAACGCCGTGTTCTGGGTCATCTTCTTCCTGCTCAACTACCTGACGGCGGTGTTCTTCGTCGCCATGGTCTACGGCGGCCACAAGATGGGGCTGGTCAAGCCCGCCAAGGGCGTCGAGGTGATACTCATCGAGGCCAACATCGTCAGGACGGTGTTCGGCGGCAGCGAGCTGGCCGCGGTCCTCTTCATGGTCGTCGCGATCATACTCCTGTTCGGCACCCAGCTGAGCCTCGTGGAGGGCGTGGCCAGGCAGATAGCGGACACCAGCTTCATAGCGAGCGAGAGGGTGAGGAGGTTCTTCAGGAACGACATCAGGACCACCTACTTCTGGGTGATAACGGCCTTCATCCTCTGGGGCATCTTCTGGACCTCGCTCATAAGCGTCGGCATCAAGCCCGTGCTGCTGCTCGCGCTGCCCGCCAACATCAACCTGGTGTACCAGGTGATCTCGGCGCCGCTCACCGTCTACTTCCTCTACGGCGTCGCGAGGCGCAGCGTGCCCAGGGAGCTGTGGCAGGCGATGAGGCCGCACCCGATCATACCGGTGCTGCTGATAGCGGGCAGCGTGTTCTGGGGCTACTTCGCCGCCCTCGGCTGGGCCGAGAGGCTCGGCCTGCTCAGCTAGGCGGGGCCCCGGCCTCCCACCGTTTTTACCCTCCCCGCGCCCGGCGGGCGGCGAGCGCGCGCGGCGCCGCGGGTAAGCCCCCGAACCTGCACCGGGTTCCGGGGTGCGGGGCGTGGGCCGCCTCGCCTCCGAGCTCCGCGCCCTCCTCGGCGAGGGCAAGGTCGTCGACGACCCCCTCGTCGTCGCCCTCTACTCGAGGGCCCCCGACGGCCTCGAGGCGGAGGAGCTCCCCGAGGCGGTCGTGTTCCCGGAGAGCGCCGAGGACGTGTCGAGGCTGCTGGCGTTCGCGTACAGGAGGGGGGTGCCGGTCTACCCCCAGGGCTCGACCAGCTCGCTCGGGGGCCTCGCGCTCCCCTCGGGCGGGGTCGTGCTGAGCTTCGAGAGGATGGACAGGATCAGGGAGGTCAGCGTCGTCGACGGCGTGGCGGTGGTGGAGCCCGGCGTCAGGATAGAGGAGCTGAACGTGGAGCTCGCGAGGTACGGCTACATGTTCCCGATAGACCCGGCGAGCGCGGCCGCGGCGACCGTGGGCGGCGCCATCAACAGCGGCGCGGGCGGCATGAGGGGGGCGAAGTACGGGACGATGAGGGACTGGGTGCTCGGGCTCCAGATCGTCCTGCCCGACGAGCGCGGCACCGTGATGAGGATCGGGTGCCGCACGGTGAAGTGCAGGCAGGGCTACGACCTCGTGAGGCTCATCGTCGGCAGCGAGGGCACCCTCGCCGTGGTCACCGAGGCGGTGCTGAGGATAGCGCCGCTCCCCGAGAACGTGGTCGTCGCCCTCGCCTTCTACGAGCGGCTCGAGGACCTCGTGTCGGCGGCGGTCGCCATCAAGGAGGAGGGGGTGCAGCCGCTGATCATGGAGTTCATGGACGCGGACACGGTCGACATAGTGGTGAAGTACCGGGGCGCCCCCGTGGAGGCCCGCGGCCACATGCTCCTCGTCGGGGTCGACGTGAACCGCGAGGCGACGGGGAGGGTCCTGCGGTGGCTCGCCGGCCTCCTGCGCAGGCACGGGGCGTCCCGCGTCTACGAGGCGAGGTCCATGGCGGAGGCGGAGGAGAGGGGGCTCCTCGACGTCAGGAGGGCGCTGTTCCCCGCCCAGGTCGAGTACGCGAGGAGGGCGCTCGGCCCCGGCGCCCAGGCGCTGCTCGAGGACATAGCGGTGCCCCCGTCCAGGCTCGCCGAGGCGGTGGAGGGGGTGCTGAGGGTCCGCGACGAGTACGGCCTCCCCATGGCGCTCGGGGGCCACATAGGCGACGGCAACCTGCACCCCGCGATAGCCTACAACCCCCGCGACCGCCGCTCCGTCGAGCGCGCCCACGCGGCGTTCCGCGAGATAATGAGGCTCGCCGTGAGGCTCGGGGGCACCGTCAGCGCCGAGCACGGGATCGGGCTGCTGAAGAGGGAGGGGCTCCGCGAGGAGCTCGAGGCCCTCGGGGCCTCGAAGGCCCTGGAGATAATGAGGGCGATCAAGAGGGTCTTCGACCCGAAGAACATACTGAACCCGGGCAAGGTGGTCTAGGTGCCGGCCGCGGGCCTGAGGGAGAGGGTGCTCGAGGAGGCGGGGAGGTGCGCCTACTGCGGCTTCTGCGAGGCCGCCTGCCCGACGCTCCGCCACGGGCCCCACCGCGGCTACGGGCCGCGCGGCCGCGTCGAGATCGCCAGGAGGCTCCTGGAGGGCCTCTCGAAGCCCACCGGCGAGGCTGTGGCCTCCCTCTTCACCTGCCTCCTCTGCGGCGCGTGCAGGGTCAAGTGCCCGCTCGGCGTCGACGTGCCGCTCGTCGTGAGGGGCGCCCGGAGCCTCTACCTGGCCGGCGTTTTAGGGGGCAGGGTGGGGGCCAGGCCCCGGCTGAGGGGCTAGGCCTCATGTCGGCCCTGGACCAGGTACTCAGCCTCATGGCCGAGTACGTCGAGAGGACCGGGTTCCCCCTACCCGTCCCCAAGGGCTTCCAGTACAGGTGGGCGGAGCCGCTGGGGCTGCCGAGGAGGGGCCGCGTCTACCTCTACACCGGCGCGCTGTACCAGCTCGCCCCCTACGTGGAGGCCCTGGTGGAGCAGCTGGAGAGGGTTGAGGAGAGGCCGGGGGCCGGCATCGTCCTGCGCCTGGCCAGGGCCGTCTCCAGGGTCGTCGACCTCTCGAAGATAGCCGTCAGGCCGGACCCCGCCCGCGTCGAGCAGGTGGAGAGGGTGCTGCGCTCGGTGGCGGGGCTGCTGAGGGCGGCGGGCGTCGAGTACGCCTACCTCTACGAGGACGACCTCTACAGCGGCATCCTGCTCTACGACATGGGGCTCGACGAGGCGTTCGAGAGGCACGCGAGGAGGGTGTACGCGAGGCTGAGGGAGAGGGGGGCGGAGAAGGTGATAACCGTGGACCCCCACACGACGAGGGCGCTGCGCCAGGTGTACCCCGAGTACGTGCCCGGCTTCGACCTGGAGGTGGTCAGCTACCTCGAGGTCCTCGACGAGGCGCTGGGGGCCGGCAGGCTGAGGCCCTCGGCCAGCCTCGGGCTGCGCGCCGTGATCCACGACCCCTGCGTCTACGCCAGGTTCCTCGGCATCGTCGAGCAGCCACGCAGGCTGCTGAGGGCCGCCGGCGTCGAGCTCGCCGAGCCCCCGAGGAGCCGCCGCATGACGTACTGCTGCGGCGGGCCCGCCGAGGCGGTGCTGCCGGCCCTCGCCAGGAGGATAGCCGAGACGAGGATGGGGGAGCTCGCCGGGGTCGGGGACACCGTGGTCACGCTGTGCCCCATATGCCTGGTGAACCTGGGCCGCGCCGCCCGCGGCCGCGCCCGCGTCGTCGACGCGGCCGAGCTCCTCGCCCGCGCGTTCGGGGCGGGGTGAGACCCGGTGGCCCAGGAGCTGCTGGAGGCGGTGAGGAGGGCCCTCGAGGACGCGGCGCTGCAGGAGGGGGTGAGGAGGGCGGCGCTCAACGCCGAGAGGAGGGTAGCCGAGGTC
>WAQM01000033.1 GCA_015520245.1 Pyrodictiaceae archaeon | reverse complement strand
GGCTGCGGAGGCTAAGACTTGCGGGGGGCCTTGAGTGCAGGTTCCGAATCCACGGAGGTGGTCTCGAGTGGTTGAGCTGATGAGTTACGAGCTGTTTGCGGCGCTTACCCTGGCATCAATGGTTGCTAACGGCTCGGCGGCCCTGGTGAGCCGGGGGTTACCGCTCGACAGGGGCGCACGCTTCATAGATGGGAGACGCATCCTGGGGGACGGCAAGACGGTCGAGGGTTTACTGACATCGGTAGCGTTCGGGGCCTCGGTCGGGTTGACGCTGCTCGTCGCACTGAACAGACTCGACCTGGAAGCCACGGCGTTGCTGGTGCTCGTGTTGGTAGCCTCCGTGGGTGGGGACATCGTAGCGTCATTCTTCAAGCGCAGGGCGGGGCTTGAGCGGGGCCACAAGCTCGTACCCGTGGACCAGCTCGACTTCTACCTATCTTACGTCGCCGCGCTGCTCGCGGCCGGATACGCCGTCGACCCCCTCCTAATGGTGGTAGTGGGCGTAGTAGTCTACGTGCTACATCGGGCCACGAACGTAGCCGCCTACAAGCTAGGTCTCAAGGACAGACCGTGGTAACAACCATTTACTCGGGTCTACTCAGGTATCAATCCTGAGAGTTTCTTCATCTTGTAGCGGTAGGCAACGTACTTATCTTCGGGAGAGAAGCGGGGCGGGTGAGGCACGAGCACGGGCGAGCCGCAGACCGGGCAGCGGTCCTTGCGTAGCGTGTAGCGCCCGCATCTAGGGCATTTACGCATGAGCCACTGCAACGTCTCACTCCTCTCTCTTGAAGCTAAACTCGACCCCCAGCTCACTTGCAACCTTCTCGCCGGCCTTCACGGCCGAGGACAGCGCCTTCTCGAGCGTCTTGTAGTCATAGGCGCTAAGCTCGATCCTGTACCGCGGCGCTCCAACGGTGTAAAGCCTTACCTTCACGTCACTGCTCACGCGGGCGGCTCTCTCCACGGCCTTGAGCACCTCCTTGATCCTCTTAACTCCGTCGGGCGAGAGGCTCCGCAGCGTGAAGGTGCCAGCGATCTTGACCCTCTTCACCTCTACATGCCGCTTGATCTCCTCCAGCAGGGGCTTGATCCACTCGTCAGGCACGCCGGCCCTCCTCAGCACCTCCTCACCACGTATGGCCGCCTCCTCGAAGGCCGCCATCACCTCGCCGTAGGCATCCTCGAGCTTCCATCCAACCTCCCTGTAGGCCTCCTCAACGCTCCTGCCTAGTTTACCCGCAACGATCTCTAAGATCTTTTCAGCCTTCTGCTCGCGCTTCCACTCAGTCATCTTCCTACGGCGCTCGCTATCGGTGACCCTCTTGAGCGACACATCAACCTGCCTGCGGGCGGGATAGACGCGAATTACCTTCACGACCACCTTCTGACCGGGCTTCACGGCCTCCTCGATGCTTCTAACCCAGCGCGACGCGACCTCACTCCAGGGGAGGTAAGCCTCGACACCTTGATACTCGTCAAGGGTCAAGTACGCACCGTAGTCGTAGACCTCTCTAACAGTTCCCACCACGAGCTCGCCAACGTCAGGCAGCTCCTTGCGCCTCAGAGGCATCGCGACGCACCTTCAACCTAGGACCTTGACTACCTGGCCGAGGATCTTAGCCTTGCCGCCGGTAGGCTCTACGAGCTGCTCGCCGCAGATCAGGCACCGCGCCCGGTAGGTAGCGTGGCTAAACACAACCTGCTCGTTTCCACACTTAGGACAGCGGACGAGCAGGAAGCGGCTGCGCGGCTGCGGGACAAGGATCTTGAGCTTCTTGACCATGGCGCCCACCCTCATCTGATCCTAGGCCTTTAGCTTGGGCTCAACAAGCTCAATCCTCTTAATTCTTATGCCCTTGCGGTGTAGTATGTACCCGCACTCCTTGCACTTGAGCTTGAGCACGACCTTCTTAGTCACCTTGGCGAAGCGCTTCTGCTCCGGCTTCCTCTTGCTGCCGTACCCTTCCTGCTTACGCCTGTACCTGCGCTCGCCCTGCGCGAGCGCGCGGCGCTTGCCGTGCTTGTATATGCTCACGGTGTGCTCGGTATGCCTACGGCAGCGCGGGCAGTAGGTCCTTATGACCTTAGGCACCTTCATATGCCGCCCCGCGAGCAGGGGATCAGGCTGAGGTCGCTATAAGCTTACCACCGTGAGGTCAGTCTAGTAGCTCGATGCGTAGCAGGGCGGCGTCGCCGAGCATCGCGCGGACTATGGCGTCCAACGCCCTCTCGCAGCGGGCTGCAAAACCGCCGGGTCCACGCTTAACTACGACGACGCAGTCATCCCGCCCGACCACCATGCCGGAGAGGTAATCCCGGAGGAGGTCGGTTAACCGTCTCACTACCTCCATCCTGGTCACCGCGTAGTAGGCGAGTATGCCCGCCGCCTCGGCCAGCCTACGGGCGTACTCGGTGATCACGGTGCGCCTGCCGCGAACGAGCTCCAGGTCGGCCAGCATCGCGGATAGCGAGCCCGCGGAGACCTCGGCAGCCCTCATTAATTCAACTCGCTCACCACGGGCTGCCCGTGACGCCTCCTCGACCATCAACGCTAATGCGTCCTGCCGCTCGGCCACGGCTAACCACCTTAACGCGCTAGGGCCGCAACGCCTTTAGCCATCAAGTAAAGGGCGAGAGGAGCTGGTAACTTCATCCGTGTACCCCGCCTAAGTTTCAATCTGTGCCCGAGAACCTCGACAACAGGGGTGTCGACAAGCGCGACAACCCTCACATGACCTCTGTCTCCAAATGGGCTCAGCGCGTCGCTGACCTCGAAACTCTCGAGCTCCTCGACCCTCTTCACCTTCACTACCGCTAACATTGTTTTACCGTTGAGGCTGCCGGGGACCCTTAGTAAGCGCTTCGTGTCGACGGTGACCTGCTCGTCGACTACCACCCCGAGCATCTCCCGCGCCCTCGCCTCGGAGGCGTCACCGTAGATGCGACCGAGGATGGACTTGAACCTGGCGAGCCTCCCGCGCAGGCCCGGGTCGGCCGGGGACGGAGGTAGAGGCACGGCCCGCCGCTTACGCGCTGGGGGCAGCGCAGGCTGCAGAGCGTCGTCAACGAGCCCCTGGGCCTTAACGTAGTTTACCAGCTCGCGTCTGACCTCGCTGTCGCTGGTGCCCCACACGTCGTCGACCCCGGTCTGGACGACCACGTGGAAGCCCCGGTGACCCGAGAACTCAATGGTTATCTGGCTGCGGCTAAAGCCGAGCTCGTTCACCAGCACGTCGTGGAGGAGCAGCGCTTGAATCGCAGCCTCGCGGATACACTTGGAGGGCGTGAAGCTGGCTCGAACCCCCAGCGAGGGCTCTTCGACGATTACGGTGTCCCGCTCGCACCAAGGTATGTGGTCAGCGTCTATGTCAAACACTATGTCAGCCGACCTCCAACCCTTAGCATCCATGTCCCTCTCTGCGGGCTGATCGTAGCGCGCTGAGGAGTAGTATAGGTGGCGGGGCGCCCTCTCCACGACGAACCTCCTGAGCTGGGACTCTGAGCTGAAGGCTAGGTGTCGGATGTAGGAGGAGCTGCGCCAGGTCTGCACGGCGAACTCGCGCAGAGGGAAGTCCTCGGGCAGCCAAAGCCTGGCCTCCCTGTAGTACTCCCGCGTTAGCGACTCGAGAAGGGACAGTGTGGAGGCCTTTGGGTCGCTCATGCTCACTCGGCCCTTGGGGCTATGAGGAAGCTGAACTTGGCCCCCTGGGGGAGCTCATGCTCGACCAGAGCGGGCATCTCCGAGCTGAACTTTATGACGACGGCGTCCGCGACGCGCGCGGCACCGGAGAGCTCGCTGAAGTAATCGAGGCTGTACGTAGCCGACTGCTCACCCTCGACATTTATCTCGACGAGGCTGCCCGACTCAACGGACAGCACGACCTCGGCCTCGCCGAGCTCGCTCGAGGAGGCTATCTTCAGCTCGCCTTCCCTAGCCTCGAACTTAATCACATCGCCCACGAGCTCAATATCCTTTATCGCGTCACGGTAGACATCGCTCATCACTCTAGCCTCGGCCTTGAACTCGAGGCTGGGCTCGGGTATGTCCTCAGCGGCAATATCTAGGACCGGCAGCGTGAACTGCCTACGCCCCCGTCCGATGAGAGATAGCATGAACTTGTTGCCCTCGGCCGCGATCTCGAGCTTGTCCTCCTTACGCGCGCGGCGTAGCACCTTGGCGACGTCCTCGAGGCTGACCCCCACCTCGACCCTCTCGGCGACGTCGAACTCCTCGAAGGCTTCGGTGGGGAACCATAGGTCGAGCAGTATCACGTGCGAGGGGTCCATGGCCCTGAACCTGAAGCCCTTCTCCGGGTCTACTATGAAAACCCCCTCCTCGATGATCTTGGATATGGCTGAGACGACGTACCGCCATACCCTCGCGTCAAAGAACACTAGCTTCACTGCCGCCACCCTGAGCCCCCTGCCGCTCTGCGGCTCCCTCAGCGCCTCTATTATTAACCCGGTGACGCTTAGGGGCGCAGTGCTCGCGGTTCAGCGCCTCCAGCTTACCCGCCAGTATCCTCGCGGCCGTGACCCCGGCCTCACTGAGCCTGAGCCCGCGTTCGATGTATGGTCTAGACGATACTACATACGGGGTCCTGTGGTAGGCTTCAAACACGTCATCTAAGAGCTTCTCGAACATTCGCACGACGGTCCTAGCGTAAAGGAGCGCGTCGCGGAGCTCGGCGCAGAGGCGGGGGTCAACGCCGCTAGTCATACTCCCGCCACACGTGGCCGCAGCGGGCGCATCTGAAGAACCTGGTCGGGGGCTCGTCGGCACGCCGGGTCTGCATGAGCCAGTAGTACGCCTCGTCGTGACCGCAGCGGGGGCACACAGCCCCCTTCATCTTAGGCAGCGTCTCGATCTTCTGCTCACCCACGACAACAATGCGCTCCTTCTCGGTATGCCTTATTGAGTGCTTGAGGACTGCAAACTGGAGGTTGGACGGGTTATGCTCCTCTCTGTGTCCGCAGCTCGGGCACACCCATACTACGCGCTCGCCCTCCCTCCTAAGGGTCATCAAGGTCCCGCAGCTGGGGCAGAATCTCATGTTAGTCCCATCACCCCTCCGGCTCGTAGCCTAAGCTACGGTTTAGGCGCCTCACCACGGTTTTTAAGCAGCTAGTTCCGTTAGATCGGTTGGACAGAAAGTGCGTTGACGGCGTTGCAAAGCCCCCGCAGGAAGCCGCAGAGAGCGGCGCGGCAGCCCCCCTCGATCCTGTGGGCGGGGAGGCCTAGTCTACGCGCGATCTCGAGGCTCAAGTCCCTCGCAGCGGGCCCGCAGCCCTCAGCGTCGATTAGAGGCTTCTCCCCTAGGACGCCGCTGCGGCTAACGGCCTCTATGGCGTCATCAAGGCCTCGCACGACGAATAGCTTCTCGATCCTCATGCAGCCCCGCGCGACGATGACGATGACGTAACCGCACAGAGCTGCTAGGATCACCCTCTTCTCAGCCTTCATCGATCGCTAGCGCCTCGCGGATGAGTCTGCCAAGAGTATCCGCGTCTTTAACGATGTCGTTTAACACCTCCCGCAGCACGTCAAGGGGGCTCCGCTGCCCATCGGTTGTTACCACGATTACGGGATTCGAGATCAACGGATGGGGGATGTTGTAGGCGGCGTACTTAACGTGGGGCTTCCTGACCGCGTACTTGGCTATCAAGTTGGCTATCGTGTGGTCCTCGCCCTCGAGCTCGAGCTCGACGGTCCTCTCGTCGAGCTTCAGCAGCTTCACCTTCCTCGCCACCGCCTCCCACCCTCGAGTGCGGCCTCAACATAACAGCTAGCTTCCTTATAGCCCTACGCCACTCCTCGCGCAGGACCACCTTACCGTCTTCATCCTTGTCGAAGACCCTCATTTTCAGGCCGAACTCGATGACCATGTCTACGTCCACGTCAAGGCCGACGGAGACCGCTGCCACGACCCTCTTTATAGCTGTGCCGGACACACGGAATCTGAGTTCATCAATTACCTCCGCTATGCGCCTGGCGAACTCTATAACTAGGCTGGCCGGCGCCGACGTCCTGATCCTGCTCAGCTCCCGGTCGTACTCAGCGCTGTACCCCCTAAGCTTAAGCGCCTCAACGAGCGCCTCCGGCGGGAAGGTGCGCCCCGCCTCTTTGACTATGGCGTCGACGGAGGCCTCGCCCGAGCGCTGCAACGAGTGCAGCTCCCACAGTTCGCTGACAGCCTGCCTAATCCTAAGCCAAGACTCCTTGATCTGCGCATCAGTGCCCCATATGGTGATGAAGAGCCTCCGCCCTTCAAGCCTTAGCTCAGCCTGGGACGCGCGCAAAGCCTCGCTGACCCGCTCGTACAGCTTGTCTAGGGGGATGGACGGCGGGACGTTGATCGTGTAAGTGCGCTGACGTAGGGGTCTCACTGAGGACCTCACCTCCGCCCCGCCACGAAGATATAGGAGGCCGCGACCTTCCTAGGCTCTCGATTGCCGCAGCGTAAGCACGCTAGGTGCGCCTGGCCAGGCTGCTTGTACAGGGGTGCGCCGCATAGCGAGCAGTAAGCCGCGATGACGCCAAGGCCTGCCGCCTTGATTGACACGAGGAAGGGGTTACGGGTGTTTATGACCTGGAGCTTCACAGCATCACCGGGCCTGACAAACTCGTAGATCGAGGTGGGATGGCGGTTCGCTGCCTGGGAGATGTGTAAGATGCCCGTGAAGCCGTTGCTGTACGGAATCATCCTCTCGTCGTGGGTTATCTTGACAATGGCTAAATCGTCGCGAGGTATGTGGGCGACGTAGCCGTGGACGATGCTGCCCCGGCGCGGAATGCGGGGGCTCTTCGTGACCGGCCTAACGCTAATACGCCTTGACTGGGCATCGACCTCGACAACGCCAACTACGGCCGCGTAGATATCGCCCCCCGCTACGTACACGCCCTCGCCGGGCAGGAACTCCTCTATCACGGCCAGGTGCTGGCCCGGGTATGCTAGCTTGCCCTTAAGCTCGGCTACGCGAGCGCCCATCACCGGCCCTCTCACATAACACGAGTGCGGTCCAAATATAGTATATGCGCTTACGATGTTGTGGGTGGGAGAATTTTATCGGGAACCTCATCCTGCGCACAACCCTGGCCTCGTAGCCTGCCTCCCGGCATACTGAAAGGATGTACCTAATGCCGTCCTCGCTGTAGTGGTGAAGCGACAGCACAGCCTCGACCCCTAGGTCTAAGGCAGTGCGCAGGAACGCGGCGTCGGCGCCGCGCCGATGGATGCCAAAGGGCGGGTTCTGGATTACACATGTAATGGCGCCAGCGCGCAGTGGAGGGTGCAGCGCGTCGGCTAAAACGAGTTCGACATTAGCTAGCGCGCTACGTAGGGCGCTGCTGGCGGCAGCCTCGAGGGCCTCGTAGTCCAGCTCGATGCCGACGACGATACTGTAACCCAGCATGGCGGCTGCATAGGA
Organism: Pyrodictiaceae archaeon; assembly: GCA_015520245.1. GTDB lineage: Archaea > Thermoproteota > Thermoprotei_A > Sulfolobales > Pyrodictiaceae > WAQM01. The sequence continues at coordinate 3,252 of WAQM01000033.1, read as the reverse complement.
GATCATACCCGTACCCGCGCCAAGGTCCACCGTAACGCCGTCGGCGCAGCGGCTCAACCCCATGCTAGCCATGAACAAAGCAATCTCGGGCGGCGTCCTATATTGTTCTAGGTCCGCTTTGGGGCGCGGGTATTCAGGCACGTGCTGCTCCAAGTACTTGGCTAGCATAGGCTCACCACGGGTACCTGTAAGGCGTCAGCCGGCGCGTGAAGACCATCCGGGCCTCACCCGGCGTCAGCACGGGCTTATGGTAGTTGTGGAGCTCATCGAACGGCAGATGGGGGCACGAAGTTATCACGTAGGCGTCGTAGTCGGCGGGGGCTAGGTTATCGAGGTCGCTTGGGACAAGCCGCTCGGTGACTAACACGTCGTAGTGCACGCCGGCCCGGGACGCTAGCCGGGCCAGGGTGTCGAGGAGCCAGCTGCGGTACTGACCGCTCTTCGCGTCGACGATGAACGCGAAACGACGGGCTTCCAGCGCTGAGTAGACCACCGCATACCTCAAGGCGAGGAAGCGCGCGACCACGTCCTTAGCTCCTCGCACATCGCCCGTGTAGGGATCCACGTGGACCAGCCTGTCCAGGAGCGATGGGTCGACCTGATAGATCATGAGCCCGGCCGAGATGACGTGGAACCGCCCGCCCGCGACCACTAGGACCTTGTCTGCGCTACGGATGGAGCCGAAGGCGGAACCCATGGTGCACCCGGTCAGCGGGGCCCCGGCGGCTGAGCACTTGATGCCTCTCGACGCAATTTCGCTGCACAGCCTCCCGGCCAGCAACCTATGCTGGGCGGCGTAGAGGATGAGCACGGTGCGGGCCCCCTCGACGCGCTTTAGAAGCTCGTCAAAGCTCAACCTGGCGGCCACATATTCGCCGGCCACGTACACGACCTTCACGTCGCCCCCGGCGGGGCTTAGCAGAGGGTAGGGCTCGTGGCCGACGTGCAGCACCACGTTGGCACCCACTTTGCGCGCGTGCTGCAGCCCGACGTCGCAGGACCCGAAGGCGGGGTCGAGCCTTACGTAGGCCCGGGCCCTCAGCCCAAGCTGCTCGAGGATGCCACGGGCCCGCTCAGCTATGCGCGGCAGGTAGCGGGCAAATCCCGGAGGCCCTTCAACCAACAATGTGACCTCAGCGCCGCGCGGGTACCCCGCGGCGACCTTCAGCAGGGGGCTTAGATCGAAAACGTAGTCGTCGAGGCGCAGCCTCACCTCGTGCTGGAGCCGCTTAGGCTGCTCGCGCATGACCGCCTACTGCACGGGTGGGAGGCCCTCCTTGAGCGGTATGATGCGGATCCTCGTGGGTAGTGGTAGCTTGGAGGCGCCGCGCCTCAGCGCCTCCTTGGCGTGTTCTACGTGCTCCTTCTTGACCCTAACCTCAAGTACGGCCTGCCCGGGGTAGACCCTGGCAGCCGTGCCCACGGGTTTGCCGAATGCCTGCCTCATGCCCTCCTGCAGCCTGTCGGCGCCGGCGAACGCCATCATCTTATTCTCCCTCAGCACGTGGTGCGGGTAGACCCTTACCCGGAAGAAGTAGTTTTGATCGCCTATCGTGGTTGAAAGGTACTTATGGACCATCACGCGGGCTGCCTCTAGGGCGTTGTGCCTTATCTGGCCGCGTTCGAGCACGTAGACTTCAAGGGCGTAGTCGTAGTCGCCGTGCACGTTGCCCATAACGAACTTCTGGATCTTGGGCGGCGGGGTGCCGTGGATGTACTCCTTCCTAGTGTACGGCGGTCCGGAGAACGCCTTGGAGCGCCTCTTAGTGTAGCAGCGTGCCGGCTTCTGGGGCACGGCTGCTACCCCCGACCCCGCGCAGGTCAGGTAACGGCTTGACGGCCTGCCCTCCTTTAGTCCTTACTTTAGGACGACGATCTTGGGCCACAGGCCCCCGTGGGCTACGGTCCTTTCGTGGGCTAGCCTAAGCCCTACCTCCTCGGCGACCTCCTTGACATAAGCGTGCTCAGTCGTTATCAGTGTTGTAGTCCGGGGTTCTAGCTTGGCCACTTCAAGCAGAAACCTCTTATATAGCTCGTGGACCTGCCGGGGGTTGCCTAGCCTAATACCGTACGGCGGGTTGGACACTATCACGTCCACCTGACCGCGCTGGAAGTAGCTGGTCAGCTTACGTGCATCGCCAACAACGAATTTGAGCCGGGGCAGCACGTTGGCGGCTATGGCATTCATCATCGCCCCTTCGACGTGGCGTGGGTTGAAGTCCATGCATATCAGGCGCGAGGTCTCGAAGATATACGCGGCCTCAATAGGTATGGTGCCTCCGCCGCACATCGGGTCGAGCAGCGTGTCGCCATCTGCCATCCCGCTTATGTAGATCATGGCGTAGGCGAGGGTGGGCTTCAGCGCGGCGGGATGCTCGTAGACACGGTACCCCCGCCTGTGCCACGAGAGGTCGCCGCCAAGCTCCACCCCCACGAATACCTCGTCGAATATGACGTCGACGGCGATTATTACCGAGGGGTAGTCGAGGTCCACGGGCGGCCGTACGCCGTATCTGCCCCTGACTGCCTCAATGACGGCATCACCAGCTATGCGTGCCACGTCAAGGCTAGTATACTCGTGTTCGCCCGCCCTCTCGACCCGCACCGCGAAAGGCGTCTCCGGGTTGACGTACCTATGGACGTCTGAATCGAGGATGAGCCCCTTGATATCGTCGAGGCAGCTCGTGTGGGGGCACGTACGGCCCCAGCCGATGAGTATGCGGGCTCTATGCACGGACCTCAGCTGCTCGACGAGGTATAGGTTGCCATCGGGGGCCTCGACGATGACACGCCCTCTACCCCTCCTCTCGTCCACGACCAGGGCGTCCAGCTTGGCGCGCGCCTCGGCTGACACCACGTCCTCGATGCCCGGGTTAGTCGTTAGCAGCAGCCTTACCACGGCCATGGGCCCCCGCGAGAGCATAATAAAGTTTCTTGAAGAAGTAGTATAAATTAGAAGCTTCGCCGCGCGTAAGCGCGGCCCGGGCCACGCAGTGCTTGAGCGCAGCGATCACGTGCGTGCGGCGCTGCTCGTCGATCGCTAAGGACGCTAGCCTGGAGGCCAGATCTATCGTCCGGCGCAGTGACTCCGCGTCGGCCTTCTCATGGAAGCCGCGGAATTCGGATCTGGCGAGCCATAGCTCGTAAAGCACCACCGCCATAGCGTGGGTGAGGTTCAGGACAGGGTACTCGGGGTTAGCCGGTATCGTGACGAGGAGGTCGCACTTCGCTATCTCCTCGCGAGTGAGCCCG
>WAQM01000032.1 GCA_015520245.1 Pyrodictiaceae archaeon | reverse complement strand
GACAGGGGCCGACGTGGAGGCGGCCCGGGGCCACGGCCACGGCCTGCTCGACGGCAGGCTGTACCTCGTCGTCTACGCGCTGCGCTACGTCGGGCCCCGGTACCCCGACGTCATAGTCGTCACGCCGGGCTCCAGGGTGCTGCCCAGGGACCTGAAACCCTAAGCGCCCCGCCGAGGCGAGCCCGCGGCCAGGAAGGCTCTTGCAGCCCCTGGGCTACGTGCTATCCGGCTCCACGACGAGCCACGCCGAGGCCCAGCTGACCAGGGAGGGCGAGCGCAGGCTCCGCGAGGGGATGCTCGTAGTTGTCGAGGCCGGCGACGGCGACATCCTGGCGCGCGTCGAGTCGATCACCGCCTACCACGTGCTGTACCAGGCTGGCGACGAGTGGGCTCTCGCGAGGCGCGAGGGCTACGAGCCCCCCAGGGGGCTCGGCGGCTATAGCGTCGCCACGCTGCGGCTTCTCGGCGTGCTGGGCGGCCGCGGGCTCGAGGAGCCGCGCAGGCCCCCCGAGCCCGGCTCCCGCGTCCGCGCCCTCGAGCCCGGCGCCGACACCCTGCGGTCGATCTACGGGGTGGCGCCCGGCGAGCCCGGCGTCGTCTGGTACGGCAGCCTCGCGGGCTACGAGCAGCTCCCCCTGGCGCTGAGCGTGGAGGCCCTCACGATGCACGTCGGGGTCTTCGGGGAGACGGGCAGCGGCAAGAGCTACGGGTTCGGCTACCTCATAGAGCTGCTGGCCGAGGTCCCCGTCGGCGGGGGCGCCGTCTCGGCGCTCCCCGCCCTTATCGTGGACGCCAACGCGGACTACGTGGACTACTGGCTCGAGTTCGCGCGCGGCGGTAGGGTCGGGGCCTACCGCCGCGTGCTCAGGCTCGTGGCCCCCTCGTCCCCCGCGAGGCACGCACCCTACGCCCGCGAGCTCACCATAGGCCTGGACCAGTTCACGCCCCGCGAGATAGCCGAGGTGGCAGTGCTCTACCGCTCGGGGGGCGACGTGAACGAGATGCAGGTGGCGCTGCTGGAGAGGGCGCTGAGGGAGCTGGCAGAGGAGGGCTACGAGCCGCACCGCGCCGTCGTGGAGGCCCCGGAGCTCGTCGCGTCGAGGGTCGAGGGCCTCGTGAAGGCGAGGCTCGCCCACCACCAGACCGCACGCGCGGCGGTGGCGGCCCTCGAGAAGCTCCACTACGACCTCGTCGAGACGCACAAGCTGCTGTCGGCATCCCCCAGCTTGAGTAGGAGCTTCGTCGACGAGGCGACCAGGTCGCCGGTGCTGGCGATAATCGACTTCAGCGCCGAGGGGTCGCCGGGGCTGCCGCTGAACGTCAGGCAGCTCGTCGTGGCCTACGTGGCCCGCCTCCTCTACGGCGCGTTCACGGCCTTCAAGGTCGCGGGCGACGAGAGGTACATGCTGTTCGCCATCGAGGAGGCGCAGAACTACGTGCCGAACACCAGGCTCTACCCCGTGGGGTGGAGGCTCACCCGCGACTCCCTGGCGCTCATAGCCACGCAGGGTAGGAAGTTCGGCATATGCCTAGCCGTCGTCAGTCAGAGGCCGAGCTTCATAGACCCCGTGGTCCTCAGCATGATCAACACGTTCATAGTACACAGGCTCAGCCCCGACGACGTAGCCTACATCTCCAAGGCCCTGGGCGGGCTGCCGCGCGCCCTGGAGCAGAGGCTGACCAGGCTCCCCCGCGGCTACGCGCTGGTGGCCGGCCAGGCGAACATGCTGGGCGAGCCGGTGATAGTCCGGGTGGGCCGCAGGAGGGTCAGCCACAGGATGGGGTCGACGAGGATGGTGGAGTTCCTGCGCTCGATAGCCACCTCCTGAGCCAGCCCACGTACTCCCTCACCGAGGCCTCGAGGTCGGTCCAGCCCTCGAAGCCGGCCTCCAGGAGCCTGGCCGGCCGGACCCTCACCCCGCACCCGACGAGCCTGGCCAGGAGCCTGAGCCTGGCCGAGACCAGGGAGCCCAGCGCCAGCACGGGGCGGGGGATCCTCAGCCGGGTGCAGCGGCCGCTGAGCTGCGTGGCGACGCGGCAGGACAGGTCGGCGACCGTGAAGCCCTCGGGCCTGGCTACGTAGAACCACGAGCCGGCGAGGCGGCGCTCGGCTGCGTAGAGGATGGCCCTGGCCACGTCCCTCGCGGGGACGGCGTCCACGGGGACGTCGAGGGCCAGCCCGGCCAGGCCCAGGCGGTAGATCAGCCTGTGCTCAGGGTGGTAGGCGTAGGGCCCGAACATGACCGCGGGCCTGGCCACGGCCACCGGCACCCCGTGGTCGCGGTGGTAGGCCATGGCGAGCCTCTCGCCCTCGGCCTTCGACGCCGTGTAGCCGTCCGCGGCCTCGACGCCCCGCAGGTGCTCGGGCTCCTCGGAGACCTCGCCGCGCGCGCAGGGGGCGACGGCGGCGGCCGAGACGTAGACCGCAGCCTCGACCCCCTCGACCCTCAGCAGCGCGTCCAGCACGGCGCGCCAGGCGCGCACGTGGGCGTCGAACGCCCTCCTGCCGCCGCCGAGCACCCCGGCCACGTACGCCAGCGCCGCGGCCCCGCAGCCGCGGAGGGCCTCCGCCACTGCGCCGGCCTCGATCGAGTCGAGCAGGATGATCGCGGCCCCGAGCTCGCGCAGGCGCTCGGCCAGCCAGGCCCTCCTGGCAGCGCTGGACCTGCGGGCGACCACGCAGACGCGTAGCCCGCGCTGACGCGCCTCCTCGGCCAGCACGGCCCCCAGGAAGCCAACGCCCCCCACGATGGCGAGCGCCAAGCCCTAGTACCTCCGGGGGAGCGTCGGGCCGCGCCTGCACTCGACGCCGCGCTCCTCCAGCCTCTCGAGCGCCAGCTCGCCGCCGCGCACGCGGGCGAAGGTGCAGTCGGGCACGTCGGAGTAGAGCGTCGCGCCCGGCTCCACCCAGGCCCCGGCCCCCACGCGGACCCCGG
>WAQM01000031.1 GCA_015520245.1 Pyrodictiaceae archaeon | reverse complement strand
GCTCCCGCTGCTCTGGGACGTCGGCGTCGCGCTCCGCAAGGCCCTCGACGCCCTGGGCATAAGGTACGAGCACGTCGAGCTCGACCTCGACGCGGTGGCGACGGCGCTCGAGAGGGGCGACATAGTCGCCACCGGCATCTACACGTCGGCGGGCGGCCGCGGCCTCGCCGGCTGGGAGCGCCAGCTCTTCGTGCAGACCGACCTGGTGATCCTCAACCCGTGCCCCGACGAGGTCGAGGCGCTCAGGCGCGCCGGCATACCGGTCGCCGAGGTGCCCGTCGAGGCGTTCCCCGAGGACGTCGGTGTCGACAGGTTCATCGGCGTGAAGATATACTACGGCTTCCACACGGGCCTGAACATACCCGAGGACGTGGTCTACAGGCTGCTGAAGATTGTGGAGGCGAACGCGGATAAGCTGGCGGAGCTGGACCCGTCGTTCTCGCAGCTGGCCGAGGACATGGTCGGCTTCCAGGTCGAGGCGATAGACGCGCTCTACGCCAAGGGCCTGAGGATACCCATACACCCCGGCCTCGCCAAGTTCCTCAAGGAGAAGGGCGTGTGGAAGGACGAGTGGATCGTGGCCGGCGAGCAGGGCTGAGGGGGGCCGGCGTGGGGCGCGCGGGGCCCCGCGACCCGGTTTTCTTGGCCGCCTCGGTCCCGTTCGCGCTCGGCCTCCTCTTCTACTACTACACGGGGCTCGGGGGCCCCATCCTCCTCGCGTCGGTTATGGTGCCGTACGCGTTCGTGCTGAACAGCCTGGAGGCCGTTAGGCAGGGCGCGGCGTACGCGAGGCTGCCGCGCGCGGCCGTGCGCGCCCTACTCGCCTGCTACGCGGCCCTGGCGGCCTTCGTCGCGGCCTACATAGTGCACGAGTTCTACTACCTCGTCACGGTCAGGGCCGGCTCCTACACGCCCCTCGACGTGCTCGTGGGCGGCATAGCGTTCGCGATGGTCATGGAGTACGCGAGGAGGAGGCACCCGGCCCTCTTCGCGCTCAACGCGTTCCTGGTGTTCTACGCCATCTTCGGGTTCCTGTTCCCCGGCCTCCTCTGGCACCCCGGCATACGGCCCGACCGCGTCATCACCGCGATGAGCGTCGAGTTCGAGACCGGGGTCTTCGAGAGGCTGCCGCAGCTCGCCCTCACCCTCATAGGCGCGTTCGTGCTCTTCATAAGCGTGGCGCAGGGCTTCGGCCTCGTCGAGTCCGTGGTCAGGGTCGTCAGCTCGGCGATGGGCAGGAGCGCGCGCCTCATACCGCAGGCGGCCGTGGTGGGCTCGATGGCCGTGGCCAGCGTGAGCGGCAGCGGGGCCGCGAACGCCGCGACGACGGGGAGCGTGACGATACCCTTGATGAAGCGCGCCGGGTTCAAGCCCCACGTGGCGGCCGCCGTCGAGACCGCTGCGTCCCTCGGGGGCCAGCTGATGCCGCCCATAATGGGGATAAGCGCCTTCATAATGGCGGACTTCCTGGGCCGCTCGTACTTCGACGTGGTGGCGCGCGGGTACATGCCGGCCCTCATCTACTACGCGGGCGTCGCGCTCGCCGTCTACATGCTCGCCGCCCGCCACCTGCCCCGCGGCGTCGCGCCCGCCGCCCTCGAGAGGCCCGGCCCCTACGATTACGCGAGGCTCGCCATCTTCGTCTCCGGCGTGGCCGCGCTCGTGGTGCTGATGGGCGTGCTCACCGTGGCCCCCATGTACGCGGCCCTGCTGACGGCGTTCGGGGTCCTCGCCGCGTCGGCCGCGCTGACGCTGGTCGAGGGGGGCAGGAGGGCCCACGCCCTCCTCGCCGAGAGGCTCGCCAGGACCGTCACGGGCTTCGCATCCTTCGTATCCGACCTGACGCTGCTCCTGGCGACGCTGGCCATAATGACGGGGCTGCTCACGCTCACGGGGCTCCCCGTGAAGGTCGGCTTCCTGATGATGGACATAGGCGCCGGCAACCTGGCCCTGCTGGCTGCCGTGGCGTTCCTCTTCGGCTACCTGGTCGGCCTGGGCCTGCCCCCCGCCGCGACCTACATCATAACCGCCCTAATCATAGT
>WAQM01000030.1 GCA_015520245.1 Pyrodictiaceae archaeon | reverse complement strand
GGTGATCAAGATGGGCCTCGAGGAGTCGATCCAGACCATGACAAAGGAGCTAGCTGACGCTGCCGAGCGCGCGGTGGAGAGGGTTCTTAGCCTGGTGAAGTCCTACGTGAAGCCCGGGAGCGCAGCGATAATTGTCGGGGTAGGCAACACGGTGGGCGTGGGCCAGCCTTGAGCGAGGTCGCGGAGCCCTCCACGGCGCTACTAGCAGCATTAGCTGCGATCCTCGCGCTCCCCGCCGTCCTTGCCGTTGTTGCGAGGCCTCGGAGGCCGCGCGACGTACGTAGGACTGTGGTCGTTGTGTCCTGCGAGGGCTGCGGTTACACGGAGAAGCGGGGCTACGAACAAGGGCTTTACGTGGGCATGAGACTCGGTGCATGCCCGAGGTGCGGCTCGGATCTGCGGGTGGACGCTATCTACGAGGAGCGCGTGAACCCCTCGAAGGCTTAAAGGCGCGCTGGACGCCCCGTCCCGGCGGGCCCCAACTTGCCAGCCCTGAACGCGGCCAGCTGGCCTGAGCTCCGGTCGTTGGCCGGCTCCGTGTTAGTCGTGGTTGCAGGTTCGACGCGTACGTCGACCATACCGGGCATAAGCATCGCCGGCCCCTCGCCCGAGGGCACGCTGCTCACGCCAACGCTCGACGTCGAGTACCTGGTCGCAGGAGCCCCCGCCTCGGCACCGTTCGTACCCGTGGCCCCCAACGGGGTCCCTACGCCCGCGGTGATCACGCGCGCGATCCTGGAGGGGGTCCGAAGGCCCGCTGTGGTCGTGGACGCGGGCTGCTATCTGGCACCCAGGGTCCCGCATGTGAGGCTCCCATCGGCCAGGGTGGGCGGTAGGGTGGACGCTGAGCGCGCCTTCCCGCCAGGAACGTCGTCCAGGCTGTTCTCGGAGGCGGAGCTCCTCGGCAGGCAGCTAGCCCGCGTGGCCCCCTCGCTTGTTGTCGGCGAGACCATACCTGGAGGGACAACGACAGCCGCGGCCATTCTCGAGGCCCTTGGCGTGAGGGCGGTGGACCTGGTGAGTAGCAGCTCCCCCCGCAACCCAAGGGAGCTGAAGCGCCGCGTAGTGGCAGCGGCGGTGGCGCGCGCTAGAGGGCGCGGCACGCTATGGGAGGTCCTTGACGAGGTCGGGGACCCCGTCCATGTCGCGATGGCCGGCATAGCGTGCGGCGCGCTGGGTGAGGGCTCGAGGGTGTTCCTGGCCGGGGGCACGCAAATGGCGGCGGTTGTAGCGGTAATGCTTAGGGCCTGCGGGCGCGTCCCGCACGGAATCTTGACCACTAGGTGGATAGTCGAAGATAGCTCATCGAGCATCGATAAGCTCGTCGAGCAAGTGGCACCTGGGTTACCCATAGTTTACGCGCCGGTGAGCTTCGCTGACGCCCCCTTCGAGGGCTTAAGGCTCTACGAGATGGGCTTCGCCAAGGAAGGGGTGGCCGCGGGCGCCGCCATCATCGTAGGGCTCGCCCACGGGCTGAGCGCCGAGGAGGTGAAGAGGCTTGTCTACGAGGAGTACCGGAGGCTTACCGAGGCTTCGAAGACTAAGCAGTGACACGCTCCACATAACCTTACCTGAGGGCGCGGCAGCCCTCGGCAGCCTTGAAGGTTTCAAGAGGGTCAAGCACGTTATCGTGCATCGCGTTGACGCGGCCGAGCTCGAGAGGCTCGGCTACTGGCGTTATAGGGAGGAGCTCATCAGATCCCTCGGCCTGGAACACGCCGAGACGGCCGTACTCATGACGGCAGCCGAGCTCGCAAGGCTAAGCCTCCAGGCGGGCAGCGACTTCCTAGTGCTCGTAACCGTCGGGTTGGGCGCGGCGGCATGTCCCGAGCTCGTCGGGGTCAGAATCTTCGAGCAGCCGGCCCCCTCGACGATAAACGTCTTGGTGTGGGTCTCGACGCCGCTGAGCGAGGCGGGGATCGCCGACCTCTTCCGCGGCGCGGCCGAGGCTAAGGCTGTAGCGTCAACGTTCCTGCCGCTAAGGTGTCCCCGCTACAGGCCCATGGGCACGACCTCGGATGCCATCCTCGTGGCAGCCCCTCTAGCGAGGGGCGGCGCGGCCTGGTGCGGCCCGGCCACGAGGTGCGGAGCGGAGGCTATAGCAGCGGTCTTTGAGGCCGTCCTGCTCGCGGCTTCGCGCACGGCCGTCGACGACCCGTTGGACGTCCTGGGCACAAGCGAGGACATGATCGTGAGCGATTTCAGGAAGCTCTACTCCCAGGCACCTATCGAGGGCCTCGACCCCGAGGAGGCAGCAGAGGCCATAGTGAGGGTCCTACGTAGGCTCCTAGGCAACGTTGACGTGAAGCTCATGCTCACCGCAGCCTACGAGCTTGACCGTCACCTCAATGCTCTAAGGCTCGTGCGTGGCTACGAGGAGGACCCCCGCTGGATCACGGCCGACGAGCTACTCGCGACGGCCCTAGCGCTCTACCTAGCCGGGTTCCGGGGTCTGCTCTCAACGTACTGGGTGGACCGCGTCAAGCAGGAGCTGGGCCTAGAGATGGCCAGGCTGGGGGTCTTCAGCGACGATGTGATTGCGGCCCTGCTTGGATCGGCGTTGACCAGGCTGCTCGAAGCGCTACATGGAGGTGAGCGCCCAGTTGAGGCCGGTCGCCCTAGTCATGGCGGGCGGCCGTGCTAGAAGGCTCGGGGGTCTGGAGAAGCCCCTGCTTGAGGTGTGCGGCAGGCCGATGGTGGTCTCCGTCATCGAGGCCGCGGCGGAGGCCCTGGGCTACGTCATTGTAGCGGCAGGGCGCCAGCTTCTCAGCAAGCTTAGAAGCTCTGCGAATGGACCCTACCTCGACATGGTTGAAAGCCCAGGCCTCGGCTACGCGGAGGACCTAGCGCTTGTGGCCCGTAGCCTGCGTACCCGCCCCCTCATCGTACTGCCTGCCGACGTGCCGTACGTCTCGTGGGTCTTGGTGTCGGAGCTTGCGAGGATGGCTATGGCCAGCGAGTGTGTCGTGACGATTGCCGCGTGCTCGCGCTATCTCGGTGTCTCGGCGCTAGGCCGAAGGCTCGACTGCTGGTACGACCTAGCCCTTAGATGCTGCCGCGAGCTCCTTGACGTGGACACCTTCGGTGACCTCGCCGAGGCGCAGGTGGCATGCTATGACATCCCGCGTTCACGGCGGTAACGCGCCACCGGGCGTACTTGACTTCAGCGCCCCCGTGAACCCCCTCGGTCCACCTCCGCAGCTCGAAGAGGCGCTGCGCGAGTGCTTGAAGTCGAAGGTCTACACCAGGTACCCGGACTACGAGTACAGAAGGCTAAGGGAGGCGATAGCGGAGTTCGCAGGCGCCGAGCCCTCGACGGTCGTCGTGCTCAACGGGGCGGCGGAGGCGTTAACGCTCCTACCCTTTGCCCTCCGGGCCAGGAGCTTGATAGTCGTTGAGCCGTGTTACGGCGATCATGAGCTCCTGGCCCGTCGCGCAGGCATCGAGCTACGCCGGGTGCTAATGAGGCTCGATGAGGGTAGCGGGAGGGTTGACGTGGACGTGGACGAGGTTATCAGGGAGGTCCGTAGGGCACGGCGTCCCGCACTGGTGCTCATGTCGAGGCCCAACAACCCGACGGGGCACGTTGTGCCCTTTGGGCAGCTCGTGCAGATTCTCGACCGGCTCCCGGAGAGCTGCTGGCTGGTGGTGGACGAGGCGTTCGTCGACCTTTGCATCGATTGCAAGCCCGTGGACGCGGACTCGAACGTGATCGTGATTAGGAGCTTCACGAAGGCTCTCGCGACCCCCGGAATGAGGTTGGGGTACGTGCTAGCGCACGTCCAAGCCGCTGAGGCCCTCGACGCCTTGAGGCAGCCGTGGCCCGTAGATGCCCTTACTGCCTGCGTGTTCGAGAGGCTGCTCTCGGCCTACAAGGATGACCTCATCAACTACCTTAGGAGGTCTCGGCAGCTTGTGGCCAGCGAGCTGCCGAGGCTAGCCGGGGGCCTCCGCGCCGTGGGGCTCAGGGTGTTTGAGTCGCGGGCACCGTACCTGCTGGTGAGGCACCACGAGTGCCCCCACCCAACGTTCCAGCAGCTCCTCCTCAAGCGCGGCATCTACGTGCGCGACGCATCAAGCTTCTACGGGCTTGACAAAACCTTCAGCAGGGTGGCCGTAAGGGCTCCGCGCGAGAACGACGTGCTGGTGAGATCTGTGGCTGAGGTGCTGAGGTCGTGCGCGGGCTCCTCGCGCTAATGGCGTTCCTCACTAGGATACCCTCGCCTTACCACGACATCAGCGAGGCGGCCAGGTCATTCCACCTGGCACCTCTCGTGGGCGCGCTAGTCTCGCTCCCGGTCGCGGCTGCCTATGTTGCGTCGCAGTATATCTCGGAGCTCATGGCGGCGGCCGCGGCGATGGCCGCCCACGTAGCTCTAACGGGCGCGATGCACCTGGAGGGGCTGGCCGACTACGTCGACGCGCTGGCCGCGGGCGCGCGGGGGGAGCGCGCGCTCAAGGTCATGAAGGACCCGCGGGTGGGGGCTGCAGCGGTCTCGGCGCTCCTCGCTCTCATGCTAATTAGGTTCGCGGCGCTGGCGGCTGGCGTATCGGCGGCCGAGCTGGCGCTCTCGTACGTGGCTGCCTACGAGGCTGTATACGTGGCGGCGCTCGCGACGAGGAGGACGCCGCCGGAGGGCCTTGGCAGGCTCTTCGTGCTAGCCTCGAAGGAGCGGGGGTTGAGGGCGAACGTGGCAGCGCTAGCGGTAGCCGCCGCGCCGGCGGCCCTCCTCGACCCCGTCGTAGCGGTGGTGGGGCTCGGAGCGGCGTTAGCGGCGGCGCTGGCTACGGTCCGGCATGCAGAGAGGTCGTTGGGGCTTGTCAATGGCGACGTCCTGGGCTCGGTCCTCGAGCTAGCGCTTACATCCGCGGTAGTTGCGTGTGCGGTCGCGTAGGGGCGGGCCCTGCTTTGCCCCTCTGGTGGTTGCTGCCCGATTACCTCGCCCCACATGAGCCGGGCCTGATGCTGGCTGCCCTCGGCCTCGCCCACCTAATGGACCTCGCCTACCCGGCGCACTCGGGCCCGATGCTGAAGCTCCACCCAACCCACACGGCGTTCGTGATGGCCAGGAGGCTCGCGCAGCGCCTTCCGCGCTCGAGGCTGTGGGGGGTCCTCGTGTGGCTAGCCGTTATGGCCGTCCACACGGCAGCTGCGGCAGCCGCCCTCTACGCGGCCTGGCTCGCGGGGAAGCTGGTATGGCTCCTGGTCGCATCGTATCTAGTCAAGGTGGCCATACCGCTAAGGATGCTGCTAGAGACTGCCTACAAGGCCTACGGGGCGTTCACGCGGGGTGATGAAACTCTAGCCCGCAATCTAGCGCAAAGCCTAGTCAGGAGGAACGTCTGGGTGCTGAGCGCCGGCCACGTACGCTCGGCGGTCATCGAGTCCGTAGCCGAGAACCTTGTCGACGCCTACGTGTCCCCGCTGCTGTACTACATGTTGTTGGGCCCGCTAGGTGCCTTCGCGCAAAGGGTCGTCAACAGCCTGGACGCCGCCCTGGGTTACCGCGTACCCCAGTTCAGAGAAGTGGGGTGGCTGAGCGCTAGAGCCGACGACGCCGTGAACTACCTACCCGCCAGGTTAGCCGCGCTCATCATAGCAGCCGTCTCCGGTCGGCCCGCAAGCGCACTGAACTGCGTCCGGAGGTTCGCCGCCTTCACGCCGAGCCCCAACGCTGGCTACCCGATCTCGGCCGTCGCGGGGGCTCTGAACGTGGTGCTGGAGAAGCCGGGCAGCTACAAAATTGGTTGCGGGGAGGGGCTCCCCTCGCC
>WAQM01000029.1 GCA_015520245.1 Pyrodictiaceae archaeon | reverse complement strand
TCACCCCTCACGCTCCGTGCGGTGTCCGCGGTCCGGCCCTACTTCTATATAAACCTTTCCCTCGTGGCCCCGCCGGGCTGGGAGGTTTAAAAGCCCGGGACCGGGGGTCGGGGCGCCACATAGAGGCGAGGTGTAAGGGTTGGGCAAGGTAAGGATAGGGCTCGTGAAGCGCACGGCGAGGAAGCTGCTCGAGATGTACCCTGACCTCTTCACCGAGGACTTTGAGCACAACAAGAGGGTCGTCTCGGAGCTCGTCGAGGTGGCGTCCAAGAAGCTCAGGAACCAGATAGCCGGCTACGTCACCAGGCTCGTCAAGCTGTACAAGAGGACGGGCAGGCTCCAGGCGCTCTACGAGATGAGGCACGCGGAGGAGATCCGTGCCGAGCTGCTCGCCAGGGCCCAGGAGCAGGCCCCTGAGCAGCCCGAGGCCGGCCCTCAGCGGGAGGAGCAGCGGTAGCCAAGGGTCACGCAATGCCCCAGGCCACGCTCGTCGGCGGCATAGCCCAGCGCCGCGGGAGGAGCATAGACATCCCCTACCGCGAGGGGATGAGGCTGGGGGACCTCCTAGCCGAGCTGGCTAAGCTGGTGCCCGAGGCCCTCGAGGCCGACGGCACCCCGAGGCCGGGGTTCCTGGTCTTCGTCGACGGCGTGGACGTGAGGCTCCTGCCGCGCGGCTACGAGGTCAAGCCGGGAACCCGGGTCCACATCATACAGGTATACCACGGTGGCTAGCCGTGGAGGCCGGGGGGCCTTCCAAGCTGCGCAGGCCCAGGCCCACCCGCTTCCTGCCGGTCAGCTGGCGCGACGTTGAGGAGGGCTGCCTCAGGATAGCCGAGCAGATAAGGAGGGACGGTGAGAACATCGACCTCATCGTCGGCGTGCTCCGGGGCGGCTGGGTGCCCGCTCGGCTCCTCTCCGACTACCTGGGCGTGGATCGGATAGGGGTCGTCGAGGTGAAGTTCTACCGCGGTGTGGGGGACCGCGCCGAGAGGCCCGTCATCACCCAGCCCCTGGTCGTGGAGGCGCGGGGCAAGACCGTCCTAGTGGTGGACGATGTGGCCGATACGGGCAAGACGCTGAACACGGTGACCGACTTCCTGAGCCTTTACGGGCCCCGCAAGATACTGACGGCGACGATCTACGTGAAGCCGTGGTCCATAATTAGGCCCGACTACTACGCCTACGAGACCGACGCCTGGATAATATTCCCCTGGGACAGGGCCGAGACCATAGAGGAGCTGGTTTACAGGCACGGGATGAGCCTGGAGGAGGCTGCGCGGACGAGCGGTGACGACATTGACTTCGTACGCAGAGTGCTTAGAACTAGAAAGGCTGGAGCAGGAGCTGCCAACGGCTAGCCGGGCCCGCCTCCACCTGCTGCTAGCCTGCATCGAGGGGTGGCGGGAGGAATTCTTCGAGGTCCTCAACAGGTTCTGGAGGGAGCGCGGCGTCATAGCCGCTGCCGCTGATCCCAGCACCGTCGGGTCGCGGCTCCACGCCGCTGCCGCCCTCGTCTCGGCCTACGCCCTCCGGCGCAAGGGCAGGGGGGTCGCTAGGGTGCCCGGCATCGACGTGCTCCTCGTGCTCACCGCCGAGAGGAACATCTCCAGGGCGACCGCCGCCGCCTCGCCTAGGGCGGGCCTAGCACTGCTCATGGCCGTAGCGGACAGCCCCGAGGCCCTCGACGCCCTGCTGGCCGAGCTGGGCGCCGGCGGCGCGAGGACCGCCAGGTGCTGCCTCAACCCCGAGCAGGCGTGCCGCAAGCTAGTGGGGGCGAGGGGCTGCGACGACGCCGAGCAGGCGTGGAGGATCCTCGTGACCAGGAGCTCGCTCTTCGCCGCGACGCTGAAGCCCGCGGGCTAGGAGCGGGTCCGCGGGCGATCGGGGAAGCATTATTATCCCGGCCACGCCGCCTCGCACACGGTCTACGAGCAGCCTAAGGGTTGATGCGTATGCTCGTCTTCGAGGAGGAAGAGTGGTGGGAGGAGGAGGAAGAGGAGGAGGAGTGGTGGGAAGAGGAGGAGGAAGAAGAGGAATGGGAAGAGGAGTGGTGACCGCGTAGGCCCTGGGGCTCGGCCAACCTTGCTCTCCGCACGGGCCGCGTTTTTAGGCCCGGCAAGCGCTCGGAGCCGTCACCACTCCTCACAGCCCCGCGGGCCCGGGGCCGCCGGCCGCTAATATTGTGGAGGGCAAACGATATTCTACCCGGTACCGGAACCGGTTGCGGGTGCGATCTTGGCGGCCAGGCTCAGCGTGCCGCGCAGGAGGCTGGACCCGGCCCTTCTAAGGAGGTTCGTGGAGCTGGCCATAAGGAGGTACAACCGATACCGGGGTGCCGAGAGCAGGGCCAGGCTGCTTAGGATAGAGGGGGACACCGTCCACGTCCTCTTCGAGGGCAGCTTCTGCGCTACGTGCGGCATCAACGACTGGGTCGAGGACCTGAAGTACGTCATGGAGGACCTCGGCGGCGACGCGGAGCTAGTGGCCGTGATCGAGCCCGAGGACCCCGAGGAGTTCTACAGCTACAGGGTGGGGGTCTTCAGGGTGAAGGAGCTACCCAGCCCCAGCCGGCTAGACGAGGTCGAGAGGGAGGAGGCCGAGCTCGAGGAGTGGCTCAGGGGAGGCTGAGCCTCCCCTCGCGCACCGCCTCGAGCATCTCCTCGACCAGCCTCCGCGTCAGCTGCGGGTCGGCCTGCCCCCGCGTCTTCCTCATGACCATGCCGACGAGGAAGTTGACCGCCTTCGGCTTGCGCAGCGCGTCGCGTACCGCCTTGGGGTTCTCACGGAACACCTCCTCGACCACCCTCCTCAGCCGCTCCTCGTCGGCTATCCTCCTCATGCCCAGCTTCTCCACGAGATCGGCCGGGTCGGCCCCGTGCTTAACGATGTGCTCAGCCAGCTCCTTAGCCTGGCGGATGCTTATCAGACCCTCATCAAGCATCCTCATCACCTTGGCCACGTGCTCCGGCCTCACGCGGGTGTAGAGGGGTTTCAGATCCTCGTCCTTCAACCACCCGAGCAGGTCGTTGACGATGTAATTGGCCGTCCTCTGCGGGTCCCTCGGGTAAAGCCTCACCACGTCCTCGAAGAAGTCGGCGAGCGCCTTCGCCGTGTACACGAGCACCCTGGCCGTCCGCCGGTCGATGCCATACTCGCTGACTAGCCTCTTGACGCGCTCGTCGGGGAGCTCGGGCAGCTGCGCTCTGATCTTCTCCACTAGCTCGGCCGGTATCGGCACGGGGGGCAGGTTGGGGTCGGGCATGTACCTGTAGTCCTCCTCGTACTCCTTGGCGCGGGCCGGCACCGTGACCTTGCGGGCGGGGTCCCAGTGGCGGGTCTCGCGCCTAACCCGGCCCCCCTGCCTCAGCAGGGAGGCCTGGCGGACGATCTCGTACCGCAGCGCCCTCTCAACCTCGCTGACCGAGCCTATGTTCTTCACCTCGACCCGCTCGCCCCCCTCGACGCTCACGTTCGCGTCGACCCTCATGGCCCCCTCGAGCCCGCAGTCGCAGACCCCCAGGTGCTCAAGTATGCTCCTGAGCTTCTCCAGGAACGCGGCGGCCTCCTCGGGCTCCTCCATGTCTGGCTCTGTCACGATCTCTAGCAGCGCGACGCCGCTGCGGTTGTAGTCCACTAGGGAGTAGGGGCTCGTCAGGGGGCTGCCGGTCGGGTACACTAACCGCCCCGGGTCCTCCTCGAGGTTTATCCTGCGTATCCTCACCCTCTTGGCGCGGCCCCTGACCTCGATCTCGACGTAGCCCCCGCGGCATATCGGCTTGCTGTACTGCGTGATTTGATAGTTCTTGGGGAGGTCGGGGTAAAAGTAATGTTTCCTTTCAAACACTAGCTCGTCGGCGACCTCGCCGTTGAGCGCTAGGCATACCGCTATGGCGTGCTCGACGGCCTTCCTGTTGACCACCGGCAGCGCGCCAGGTAACCCCAAGCAGACTGGGCACACGTGGGTGTTGGGCGGCGCGCCGCGGTAGTCGGCGCTGCAGCGGCAGAAGAGCTTGGTCTTCAGCGAGGTGAGCTGGACGTGGATCTCCAGGCCTATCCTGGCCTTCATGTTGCCAGGGCACCGCCACGTAGCCGGGGCCCGCTGCGGCGGGTTTAAGCGCTTACAGCCTACCGTCCGGGGCGGGCTGTGAAGACGAGCTGGCGAGCCGAACGGTGAGGAGAGGGATGGGGGTTCGGAGCCCCGGACAACGCGCGAGTTGTCTAGCCGCGGCCTCTAGCCGGACCCGGGCTCATCGAGGCCCCCGCGACGGGGGCCTCGCCCCCGGGCGTCGGCCGAGCCCTGCGCTGGCATCCGGGCGCGGGGGCGCATAAAGGCCTCACGGGCGGGGGCGATGAGGGCCCCCAGGTCGTGGGACCGCGGCGACCTGTGCCTCTTCCTCGCCTCGCTCGCCAGGCGCGGGGCCGCGCTCACGTTCCTCGTCGAGTCGCCGGCCACCGAGCCCCACACCGCCTACCCCGAGACGAACATGGTGGCCGCCGTCGCCCTCGAGCTGTGGTGCGGCATGCGCCGCCTCGGGCTGGAGGTCTGGGGGTTCGTCGAGGCCTACCGTGGCAGGTTCTTCGCCCCCCACGCCATCGTGGTCGGCCTCGAGCCCGGCTGGAGGGGGCCGCCGGACTGGCTACTGGCCCCCCAGCCGGTGGCCATAGACGTGATCCGCGCCGGCGGCGTGCGCTACGTCGTGGCCACCCACCCGCCCGTGGGCAGGATGGACGACTTCGCCGAGTACGGCGACAGGCTGGCCCTATGGGCCCTCGCGCTGGCGCGTGCGGGCCGCAGGGAGGAGGCCGCCTCGGTCCTGGCCAGGCTCGAGGGGATGCTCGATGGCCACGGCGTAGCCGACAAGGCCTACGCCAGCCGCGGGCTCTACGAGTCGTACAAGCTCGCCCTCTGCGCCATCGCGGCCCGCGCCGCCGGCGTAGGGGGGCTCGCTGAGCGCTGCGCCCGCCTCCTGAAGCTCGTAAGCCCGCCTGCCACGCTCTACGCGCGGGGCATGAGGGGGGTGGGCGACCTCAACGTTGAGACCGCCTCGCTGGCCCTGCTCGCGCTACACGAGCCAGCCGCGACGCCGCCCACCTCCAGGCGGGGCCCGCGAGCGCTCTGATCCTGCCGTTGGCGCGGGCCGCCGCCGCGATGCCGGCCGCCGCCGCGAGCGCTGCCAGGAGGGGCAGCGGCTCGTGGACGCCCCAGCCGGCGTAGTCGACCACGCTAGCCTCGGCCGACAGCACCTCAAAGCTCTCCACGTTGAGCACGAGCAGACCCAGGCCATACAGCCTGACCCTGGGTACGTGCTCGCCCGCCGGCTCCAGGCTCCACCTCACCAGAGCCTGCGCCGGCACCGTGTAGGTCAAGTTGATCACCTGGCCCGAGGCGCGCACGTAGGTAGAGTAGACCCCAGGGCCGGTACCGTTGAAGAGGAAGTGCGTGCGGGGGCTGGTCTTGGCCCAGTCCACGTAGTCGGCGCGCACCAGGGGCACGAACCAGACCTTACGCACCGGCTCCTCGGGCTTGACCCTCAGCGAGAGCCTCACAACCAGGAGGTCGTAGGGGTCGAGCACGTAGCCCCCCACGTCGAGGTAGATCAGCGCAGCCCGACCCAGCGCCTCAAAGCTCCTGTCGAGGCCGTGCACGCGCACGAGCTCGACGATCGCGCCTACGGCTTCGACGGGCCCGGGGCCGACCAGGGACGCCGACACCCTGACGGGGAGCCTAACTGTGGTCACGTTCGGCTGCGACACCGAGAGCGGGCCCACGCGACCCAGCCTCTCGATGACCGGTGTCGCGCCGCGCTCGCGGACAACCAGCGTACCCCCGACCCTGCCGGCCTCGGGGAACGCTATGAGCGCCCTTAGGTAGTACGTCCCCGCATCCTCATCGTAGGTCACGCCCACCAGCAGGGCCCACGGGCTGGGCGTGCCGGGGTCGGGGACGTAGCTGGCCTCCGCGTCGTCGAGGTCGAGGGGCTCGCCCCCCAGCAGGTAGACTACCTCGACAACGCCGGGCGCGACCTCGGACTCCCTTACCTTCTCGAGCCTCACCTCGACAACCTCGGCGGGGCGGTCGGCGAAGACGATTGCGCCCACGTCCCTGGTC
>WAQM01000028.1 GCA_015520245.1 Pyrodictiaceae archaeon | reverse complement strand
TCCCACGACCTAGCGTCTTGGAACATCTTGAAGCCGGGGGCCTCGGCGGCCACCGCCTCGTCGAGGCTGGCGTACTTGAGCGCCCACTCCCTGATCTTCGCCACGGTCCCGTCGAAGTCGGGGGCCAGGACGTTGTTGTGGCACGCCGTGCAGCCCAGCTGCTCGAACTGCCTCCTCGCCTCCTCGACCGTTAGGGCGTAGGCCCCCAGGGCCCCGAGCAGGGCGGCGAGGCAGGCGGCCGCCAGGAGCGCGCGCGGCCTCACGCCCACCACCCCCTGCGGGGCCGCGGCTCAGTGCTGCGCCCCCGGCTTAAAGTAGTGGATCATGACGGCCCGGAGCGCGGCGCGACCGAGCAGCAGGAACACCAGGAGCCCGAGCGCGTGCACGCCAACCGTTATCGCGACCTCGGTGGGCGACGGGTAGTAGGGCACCACCTCGCCCAGCACGCCCGGCACGTAGCCGGGGATCACGACGGTCATGGTCTTCTCGGCGAGCACGGCGGCGACCGCGAGCACGGACACCAGCAGCACGCCCCTCCTGGTGTTGTGGACGCGCGGGATCACGCCGAGCACTGCCGCGGCGGTGCCGAGCCCTATCCACAGCCACATCAGCGCCGCCACGTACGGCAGGTGGTAGCCGAGGAACAGCACCTCGGCCTGCGCCCTCTTGAGGGGCTCGGTCGTGTACCAGAAGATCTCCTGGGCCTCGCTGAGCGTGAAGTAGAGACCTATGATCAGCGAGCAGACGACGACGTACAGCGTCTTCTTGTACACGCTGAAGTCGACGCGGAACCCGCTCACGTACCGCTCGGCCAGGTAGAGCGCTAGCAGCATTATGGCCGGGCCGCTGGCGAACGCGGTCGCAACGAAGCGGGGGGCCAGCAGCGGGCTGTTCCAGATCGGCCTCGCCGTCAGCGCCTGGAAGATGAACGCGGTCACCGTGTGTATGCCTATGGCGAAGGGCGCGGCGACGATTATGAAGGGCACGAGGAAGCTGCGCGGGATCGGCCTGTCCTGCCGGTAGTAGTGAACGGTGGCGACCAGCGCGATGACGTTGAGCAGCAGGTAGGTGGTTAGCACTATGAAGTCCCAGTCGAGCATCGAGCGCAGGTTCGGCAGCTGGGGCAGGAGCACCATGGCCCTCAGCGGCCTACCCACGTCGGCCATTATGAGGCCGAACACTATGATCAGCGCGGCTATGGCCTGGACCTCGCCTATCACGGCGATCTTCATGAACTCCTTATCGTTGAACACGTAGGCCGCTACGCCGGCCATGATGCCGGCCGCGGCCACGCCGACCCAGAACACGAAGAAGGACACGTAGAGGCCCCACGGCACGGGGTCGCTCAGGTTGGTGAGTATGAGGCCGCCCTCCTCGGTCCCCAGGAATATCGGCGCGTGCTGGACGAAGATCCACACGTAGAGTCCGTAGGCGGCCACCATCGCGAGCCCGGCGGCCGCCAGGTAGTAGCGGCGGCTCCCCCTCAGCAGCGCCTCGGCGAGTATGAACTTGACCGTCTCGAGCAGGCCCGCCACGGGCATCACTCACCGCCCCCCTCGCCGCCGGGGCCCCTCGGCGGCGTCCTCCGCGGCCCGAAGAAGTAGAAGAACGTGGGCTTCGTGCCTGCCTCGGGCTTGAGCACGAAGACCCCGTACTCCCTGATCACCCTCCTGATCGGGCTCTCCGGGTCGTGGAGGTCGCCGAAGACGCGGGCGCCGACGGGGCATACCTCGACGCACGCCGGCACGCCGCCGTCCCGCGTCCTCTGTATGCACCACGTGCACTTCTCCACGACGTGCGGCTGCCTGGGCAGGTTGCCGAGTATGTGCATGTTGGGGTTGATCTCGGTGGGGGGCACGTAGGGCCTCGCCCAGTTGAACCTCCTGGCGCCGTAGGGGCAGGCGGTCATGCAGTACCTGCAGCCTATGCAGCGGTCGTAGTCGATCACCACGATGCCATCTGGCTCCTTCCAGGTGGCGCGCACGGGGCACACGTAGACGCACGGCGGCTCGTCGCACTGCATGCACGCGACGGGCACGTAGACCATGTCCTCCTTGGGGGCCTCCTCGTAGTAGATGTTCGAGTGCAGTATCTCGAGGGCGGCCTCCCGCGGTATCTCGAGCACGGTTATCCACTCGATCCTGAGGTTCCTGGCCTGGTTGTTCTCCATGACGCAGGCGTAGACGCAGCGCCTGCAGCCTATGCACTTGTTCACGTCGAGGGCCATGGCGAACTTGGTGCCGCTCCTCGGCCCGGTCGCCTTGACCCTGATCATCTCGCAGCGGCGCCTGGCCTCCCGGCACGCGTCGGAGTCCTCGCCGAGCTGGCGGCAGAGCTCCTCGGCCTCCCTCCTGCACCACTCCCTCACCTCCTCCTCCTTCCTCCTGGCCCTGGCGGCGAGCTCCGGGTCCTCGCCGCCCTCCGGCGCACCGGCCGACAGCTCGAGGCGGGCCGGCTTGAGGACCCGGAGCAGCTGCTCCCGGCTCACGGCCACGAAGGCCACGGTGCTGGCGGCCACCGCGGCCGCCCGGAGCAGCGCCCTGCGGGTCTCGTCCACCCTCCCGCCCGCCACGGCGCCCACCCGCGGCCTACCTCCGGGGCGGCCTGGGTACCAGGAGCGCGAGGACCACGAGGCTGAGACCGGCGAGCGAGGCT
>WAQM01000027.1 GCA_015520245.1 Pyrodictiaceae archaeon | reverse complement strand
GGCCAGTAGGCCCTGCTCGCCCAGCTTGGCGATGAGCTGGTTGGGTATGAAGCCCTTCTCGTCGATCTCGACCCACACGGGCTCGACGTACCTCTTACAGAACTCCCTCACGCTCTCTCTGAACAGCTTCTCCTCCTGCGTGAACTCGAAGTCCATGCTCAGCACCAGCGAGCTGAAGGGGTCGGCCGGCTACTAGCCCCGGCCGGAGTGGTTAAGAGGCTGCCGGCCCCCCGCCTCGCCCTCAGCCTCGGAGCCCTCGGAGCGCGGTCGCGCGCCCACCGGCCTGCCCTCGGGGGCCCTGCGGCGCCTAGCGTAGGAGGCGAGGTGGGGGCGCGGCCTGCGCGCGCGGCTCCCTACGAGGCCCCGCGCGAGCGACGCACGGAGCCTGCCGGGCGGGGGCCGCGGCCAGGGCACCACGAGCACTATGGCCCGGATCACCTCCGGGACCCGCCTGACGATCTCCCGTGCGACGTCCATGGATATCCGGTAGGCGTTCTCGAGGCTTATCGACGGGGACGCCTCGATCCACACCTCCACCTCGGAGAAGGAGCCGAACGTCTCGACCCTCATGAGGGCCGGAGGCCGGCCGAAGAACCTCCGGACCACCCTCTCGACGTCCCTCCTGGTCCTCCGTACGGCGGCCGGGGGGCCCACGCCGAGGAGGTACATTGTGGCCTCATACGCGAGCCCCGCCAGGCCGTAGTAAACGTAGGCGGCGGTGGCGAGCACTATCACCTTCTCGGCGACGATGTTGTGCAGGACGTTCGAGGCTATGATGGCAACCCCGCCTGCGGCCTCGAAGAGCACGTCGAGCCCGAGCTTCCTGGCCACCGCTCTAATCGACACCAGCCTCAGCTCCACGTTCTCGAAGGCCTTGCTCAGCCTCCTCTCCAGCGCGAAGGACGTGGCCGCGCTGACCAGGGGGTACGCGGCTAGCGCGATCGGGGTCGGCTTAACGTCCCACACGGCAACAGCCTTGTATACCACGAGCCCCGTCATACCCATCGCGATCACCGACGCGAACAGCGTCGACAGCGACTCGAGCCTTAGGAACTCGTAGCGGGCGCGGTACGAGAGGGCGCGCGACGCCGCGATGTGGAACGCGAACATGAGGCCGAGGAAGGACAGCGCCTCGCTGAGCCACACGAACGCCTCCATGAGTATGACGTCGGAGCTGTACACGAACACGTAGAGCCCGATGCCTACGAAGGCCAGCGCGAAGGACGTCGCGACTATTATGTCTAGCGTCCTCACCTGCCTGCGCGCCTTCAGTATCTTCCTAACCGCTACATGCCTCAAGGTTTAAGTCCTAGCGCTGGGGGCCGCGGGGGCCCCTAATTACCCGTCCCCCGCAGCGCGGCAGCCCGCTGTACACCTTGAGGTTCGGCACGGCAATGTACCACCCCCTCCGCTCGGGGCCCGGCGCCCCCACCAGGACCCCTTCGGCCCCAAGCCTGCGGGCCAGCTCCATGTCAGTGTCGACGCGGTCCCCGACGACCACCACCCGCCGGCCCTCGAGCAGCCCTCTGACCGGCTCCACCACGTCGGGGTTCGGCTTGCCCACGACGTACGCCTCGACCCGCGCCGCCCTCTGTATGGCGGCCAGCAGGGCCCCCGCGCCGGGCTCGTAGCCCCGGCTTCCAGGCAGCACGTTATCGTCGTTGGTGGCGAAGAGCGAGGCGCCGCACTCCACCACGGCCCTCACGGCGTAGCTCAGCACGGTGAAGTCGAGGCAGCGCGTGAACCCCACGACCACAGCGTCGACGAGGCACTCCTCGACCTCGGTCTCGGTGACCACTACGTGCCCCTGCAGCGCCAGCTCCTCCACGAGCCCCGGCCCGCCGACCACGTAGACGTGGAGCGGCCCGTACCTCCTCCTCAGCAGGACCGCGGTGGCGTAGGCGCTCGAGACCACGCTATCCTCGGTCACGGGGGCCCCGAGGAGCCTCCTCAGCTTCTCAGCATAGAGCCTGCGGCTGCGCGACGCGTTGTTGGTGAGGAACAGCAGCCTCACGCCCTCGCTCATCAGCGCCCTCAGCCCGGCGATGTTATCGTCTAGGGGCTCGGAGCCTCGCCACACGACGCCGTCGAGGTCGACGAGGGCGACGTCGTACGACCCCCTGCAGGGGGGCGCCGCCACGCCGCGTCACCTCCGCGAGCCCCCGTCCGGGAGCATAGATTTCTACTCCTACCGGCCCGAGGTCAGCATGGGAGCCTGCTTGCGCGGCACCCTCAGCACGGCTCTAGCGGTGGCGCTAGCGCTCGCCGCGTACGTGACCGCACTCGCCCCGCCGGCGCTCGCCGCGGAGCCCACGTCCGGCAAGGTCATCGTGGCCCGCGTTGAGGGCGTGATCAGCGGGGCCATGGCCGACTACGTGCTGTCAGCCGTCGAGAGGGCCGAGGCTGAGGACGCAGTCCTCGTGCTCGTCCTCGACACGCCCGGCGGCTTCGTCGAGGCGGCGCTCGAGATAGTCAAGGCGGTGAAGGAGTCCGCGGCGCCGGTGGTAGGCTTCGTCACGGGCAGGTGGGCGGTCAGCGCGGGAACGATGGTGCTCATGTGCACCCACGTGGCGGCGATGCAGCCGGGCACGATCATAGGCGCGGTGCAGCCCGTCGCCTTCAACCCGGCGACGGGCGGCTACACGCCGATCAACGAGAGCAAGGTGCTAAACCCGCTCTACAAGGAGATCGAGGCGTGCATGAAGCTGCGCGGCCGCAACGCAACCCTCGCCAAGCTCTTCGTCTACAACAACCTCGTCCTAGAGGCTGAGGAGGCGCTTAAGGCAGGCGCCGTGGAGTACGTGGCGTCGACCGTCGAGGAGCTGCTCAGGAAGATAAACGGGACGGTGGTTGAGACCGCGGCCGGCAGGAGGCTCCTCGTGACGTGGCCGGCCGAGGTCGAGGAGTACCGCATGGGGCTCGGCCTACGCGTAGCCCAGTTCTTGTCGGACCCGGTGATAAGCGGCCTGCTGTCGACCATCGGCATCTTCATAATACTGGCCGCGCTCTTCAGCGGCCACCCGCCGCTCATAGCGGTCGGCGTGGCCCTGATACTCGTTAGCCTGCTCGGCATGGGCTACAGCGCGAGCGTCCTCGCCATAGTCATGCTGGTGACCGGTGTGGTGCTCCTGCTCGTAGAGCTCACGCTGATACCCGGCTTTGGCGCCGTGGGCGCGGCCGGCGTGGGCCTCATAGTCCTCGGCCTGCTCATGCTGCCGGCCGGCGGGGGGCAGGTCACGATATCGCCGAGCTACATGCAGGCCGTGACGACCATAGTCCTCTCGGCGGCGGCCCCGCTCGCGGGGCTCACGGGCCTCATAGTCTACAAGGCCGTTAGGACGTGGAGGATGAGGCAGGTCTACACGCCGACGGTGGTCGGTAAGGTGGGCAGGGCGCTGGACGACATAGCGGAGGGCGAGGAGGGCTTCGTGATCGTGGAGGGCGAGTACTGGAGGGCGAGGGCGCTCAAGCCGGTTAAGCGCGACTGCCGCGTGCGGGTTAAGGGCAAGGAGGGCCCGGTGCTGCTCGTGGAGCCCCTCGACGGGTGCTAGGGCGATGATGTCACGACGGTCTGCCTAGCCCGCGGGGCGGTGACGAGTATTCTCCTTGCTGAGCCTAGTCCTCGCGCGTGACGACCTCATGGAACGTGTTCCTGCGGCAGTGGGGGCAGAAGTGGTAGAGCCTCCTGGAGCTCAGCTTGGTGAGGTCGAAGCTGACCTCCAGGTACCACGTGCGCCCGCACTCGACGCAGCGCAGCAGCCACCTAGTGACCACGGCGCCTCCCCTGCCGCCTGGGCTGGGGGCCGATCAGCCCGCGGCGCACCAGCTCCCTCAGGGCCCTGCGCAGGACCCTCCTCACCCTCCACCTCTTATTGAGGTCGCCGAACAGCCTCAGCGCCACGGCCCTTATGCTCTCCGTGCGCGTGAGCTCGGTCAGTATCTTGACTTCCTCCTCGCTCAGCTGGTCGCGCAGGTAGCGCAGGGCCAGCCTCGCGACGTCGGCGGGCTTCAGACCTAGGTACGGGTCCTCGGGCTCCAGGTGGGTTAGGTCCTGGAGCACCTCGAACTCGATGATCGTCACGTAGTCGTCCGGCTTGACGTCGCCGTAGGTCCTCCTCAGCGCCTCGACGAGCTCCTCCTTGGTACGGAAGCCATCCTTCACCGCGTCCTCGTCGGTGAGCTCGCTGACCTTCTTGTAGCGGACGCTGGTCACCCTAATCTTGGCCACGGGCCTGCCCCCGCCGTGGACTATCAGCTCCGGGTACCTCAGCCGCACGACCCCTAGCCTTATGGTGGCCCTCTTCCTGCCCTTCAGTATGTCGTCCACGTACTCGCCCTTCACCATCAGGTGACGGCCTAGGAACTTCGGCTTGACGCCCTTGGGCGGCCTGTCCTGGTGGAACCCCGGCTTGCCGCCGCCAGCCTCGGTCTGCTCGCTCGCGCTCGCAGAGCTCACGACCCTGCACCCGGTATAGCGGGCCCCCGGGGTATCGCAGGTTAATTAGCCCGGGGCGTGACCGCCCCCGGCGGGAAGGCCGTGATGTGTTGCCCGGCCATAAGGAGCCGGGCATGTGAGCCCGCGGGGCTGTGATCGGGGGCCAAAGCGCTGAGCCTCAACCCCCGTACAGCTCGGCGGGCTCCAGCACGGCGTGGGGCCGCGTCCTGGCACCGGCGGCCACGACGGCGCCCACCTTAAGCCTCTCCAGCGGGTGGGTCGTGGTCAGCAGGACGCGGGCCGGCTCGGGGAGCTCGGCGTAGGGTAGGTTGCGGGTCACAGTGTATGGCGCTAGGCTCGCCCTCTCGCCAATCACGCTGTCAGCCACGTAGCTGTGGGACCCCACGTAGGAACCCTCGCACAGCACGCTCCTCTTGACCTCGCTGTAGGCGCCCACGACGCTCGAGTCGAGCACCATGGTCGCCTCCCTGACGAAGCTAAAGGCGCCAACGAGCGCGCCGCGGCCTACGTACACGGGGCCGCGGACCACGGCGTTGGCGTCGATCCTCGCGCCGGCCTCAACGACGGCGGGCGGCTCAAGCTCAGCGCGCTCGGAGATCCTCGCCTCCCCGCTCACGTGAAGCCCCTTGAGCCTCGAGAGCTCGTAGTTCACCGCCACCATGTAGTCCCAGGGGGTGTCCAGGTCCACCCACACGCCCAGCCACGCGCGCGCTACGAGCCTGCCGCGCGAGGCGAGCTCGTCCAGCACCGCCTCGAGGCTCCCGGCCTCGCACACCCTCCTCAGCACGCGCGCCTGGGCCGAGAGTAGGCCGGCGTAGACGTAGTCCCCCTGCCCGACGGCGGCTACCCTGCCCTCCTCGTCCACAGCGACCCTCAGGTAGCTGCCCCTGACTATGACGGGCCTGACGACGGTCATCAGGGGCTCGAGCTCGCGCTCAGCCTCCGACGCGTGGCCGCGGTAGAGCTCCTCCTCACCGTATATGTCGCCGTACACCACCGTGACCAGGTCGTCGTCCTCGAGTCGGAGTTGGGAGAACGCCTGGCACAAGCTCGAGACAGCGCCGCGCGGCTCCACGGCGACCGCGCGGCACCCGGCAGCCTCGCAGACGCCGGCGACGCGGCCGTCGTCGTAGGCCACGACGACGCTATCGACCATCCGGGCCACCGACCTGACTATGTGCTCCAGCAGGGTCCTGCCCGGCAGCTTGACAAGGCTGCGCGACCTCCGCTCGGCCATTATGAGGCCCAGGTCCTTAGGGGGGCCCGCGGTGAGCACGACCGCGACGTGCATGGCCGCGGACCTACTCGACGGTCACCGTCTTGGCAAGGTTCCTGGGCTTGTCCGGGTCGCGCCCCAGCAGCACGGCCAGCCGGTACGCCAGCAGCTGGAGGGGCGGCATGACGGCGTAGGGCGCCAGGATCTCGTCGGCCCGCGGGAGCTCCACCACGACATCCGCCTTGAAGCCGTCGCCGACGGTGGTGAACACTATGGTGTAGGCGCCGCGCGCCCTCATCTCCTCGATGTTGCCCCTGACCTTCTCCACCAGCTCGTCCGGGGGCACCGCGACGAATATCACCGGGTAGCCCGGCTCGACGAGGGCTATAGGGCCGTGCTTGCTCTCGCCGGCCGGGTAGGCCTCCGCGTGCAGGTAGCTGACCTCCTTGATCTTAAGCGCGGCCTCCATGGCCAGGGGCACCCCCAGGCCCCGGCCGAGCACGTAGGCGCTGCTCGAGCCCTTCAGGCTGCGGGCGAGCCTCTCGACCACGTTAGCGGTTGACTCGAGGCTGCGCCTCGCGACCCTAGGCGCCGCTGACAGCGCGTCCACGATGCGCGAGGCCTCCGAGG
>WAQM01000026.1 GCA_015520245.1 Pyrodictiaceae archaeon | reverse complement strand
GATGCACTGGCTGGTCAAGGAGTACGGCACCGACTACGCGCGCAGGGTCTACGACACGATGTTCAGGATGTTCATAAGGTTCCTCGAGAAGAGGGGCTTCACGATGACCGCCGACGACGTCGCGCTGCCGCCCGAGGCCAAGGAGATAATACGCGGCATCATCGCGGAGGCTGAGAAGGAGGTTGAGGAGCTGATAAGGCAGTACCGCGAGGGCAAGCTGGAGCCCGTGCCGGGCAGGACTCTCGAGGAGACGCTGGAGCTGAAGATACTGGAGGCGCTGTCGGCCGCCAGGCGCAAGGTCGAGGACGTGGTCGCCAACTACCTCGACCCGTTCAACAACGTGTTCATCATGGCCAGGACCGGCGCGCGCGGCAACGAGCTCAACATCGCCCAGATGGCGGCCATGCTGGGCCAGCAGTCCGTCAGGGGCGAGAGGATCTACCGCGGCTACCGCGACAGGTTCCTGCCGCACTTCAAGCCCGGCGACCTCGGGGTCGCCGCCAGGGGCTTCGTGTACTCGAGCTTCTACGACGGGCTGTCGCCGATCGAGGTATTCTTCCACGCCGCCGGCGGGCGCGAGGGCCTGGTCGACACCGCCGTCCGCACGTCGCAGAGCGGCTACATGCAGCGCAGGCTCATAAACGCCCTGCAGGACCTCAGGGTAGAATACGACGGCAGCACCAGGCTACCCGACGGCACCCTCGTCCAGATCGTGTACGGCGAGGACGGCGTCGACCCCATGAGAAGCGCCCACGGTAAGGCCGTTAACATAGACCGTGAGATCGAGAGGGTGATAGGATGGAGGGTGTGAGGGAGCTACTCAAGGGTCTGGTGTACGACTGGGACAAGCTCAGGAGGATGGTCGAGGAGGAGCTGGAGAGGGCGCGTAAGAGGCTTCCGCGCAGGATCTACGAGGAACTAGAGGCCAAGCTGGCCGAGACCGCCGCCAAGCACGGGCTGACCCCCGACGAGGCCAGGAAGATCATAGAGTACGTGATCGAGGAGTACGAGAACAGCCTCGTGGAGCCCGGTGAGCCCGTGGGCACGGTGGCGGCCCAGTCGATAGGCGAGCCCGGCACCCAGATGACGCTCAGGACGTTCCACTACGCCGGCGTGAGGGAGTTCAACGTAACGCTCGGGCTGCCCAGGTTCATAGAGCTCGTGGACGCCAGGCGCGAGCCCTCGACGCCCATGATGATAATCCAGCTCGACGAGGAGCACCGCTACGACGAGGCCAAGGCCAAGGAGGTGGCCCGCCAGATAGAGTTCACCCGCGTCGTGAACGTGGCGTCGGAGGTCGACATAGACCTCGCCAGGTTCGCCATAGTCGTCAAGCTGGACCCCGTCATGCTCGAGGACAAGGGCGTGACCGTCGAGCAGGTGAAGAAGGTCCTCGAGAGGCTGAAGCTAGGCGAGGTTAGGGAGGACGAGAACGACCCCTACACGCTGCTCATCATGCTTAAGCCGGAGGAGACCGTGAGCATCATAGACCTGCAGAAGAAGAAGGAGAGGGTGCTCAACGCCCGCATCAAGGGCATAAAGAAGATCAAGAGGGTCATCATACAGTCCCACACGCTCCCCGACGGGCGCCGCGAGTACTACCTGATCACGGAGGGCAGCAACCTACGCGAGGTGCTTAACGTGCCTGGCATCGACCCGAGGACCGTCAGGACCAACAACATACACGAGATCGAGGAGGTGCTCGGCATCGAGGCCGCGAGGCTCGCACTGATAGAGGAGATGAAGAACGTGCTCGACGAGCAGGGCCTCGACGTCGACATCCGCCACCTCATGCTCGTGGCCGACATAATGACGCAGACCGGGCGGGTCAGGCAGATCGGGCGGCACGGCGTAAGCGGCGAAAAGCCCAGCGCCCTCGCCCGGGCCGCCTTCGAGATGACAGCCCAGAACCTGTTCGACGCCGCCGTCCGGGGCGAGGAGGACAAGGTCATGGGCGTGACCGAGAACGTCATAGTCGGCGGCATAGTCAGCCTGGGCACGGGCATGGTCGAACTGTATATGAACCCTACGCAGCTAGCCCAGACAACCGCAAAGGAGGTCAAGGAGGCGGGCGCGGAGGTGAGGGGCGCTGAGCGTTAGCGTGACCGACATCGAGCGCGAGCTCGTCAACGCGATCAAGACCGGCAAGGTGGTTCTGGGCTCGCGTAAGACGCTGAAGCTGCTGAAGCTCGGTAAGGCCAAGGCGGTCATAGTG
>WAQM01000025.1 GCA_015520245.1 Pyrodictiaceae archaeon | reverse complement strand
GTCACCTTCTTGAGCGCGGGCGCGGGCGCCGGGGTCGGCGTGGGGGTTGGGGTCGGCGTTGGCGTGACCTCAGGCGTCGGCGTTGGCGTGGGGGCCGGCGGCGCCGGCCGGAGAAGGACGACCGCAGCGGCGACGAGCACGACGATGACGATGATCGCGGCCGCTACGGCAGCCCGCGAGACCGCCCTCATCTAAGCTCACCGCCCAACTACCGTGATGAACGGAATTAAATCCGTTGAGTTAGGCGGGCCTCAGGCGGCGTTCAGGGGCGGGGGAACACTTCAGAGCAGCGCCTCACCCGTTCTAGGGTCAAACAAGTGTAT
Organism: Pyrodictiaceae archaeon; assembly: GCA_015520245.1. Taxonomy (GTDB): domain Archaea; phylum Thermoproteota; class Thermoprotei_A; order Sulfolobales; family Pyrodictiaceae; genus WAQM01. The sequence continues at coordinate 3,710 of WAQM01000025.1, read as the reverse complement.
CTTGCCGACGTCGAGGGAGAGCCTCACCCTGCTGCCGGGCTCGAAGTAGGCCTCGCCCGGGACCTTGACCTTGACCACGCTACCCCCGAGCCTCACGTTCACTATGGTCTCGGTCCCCAGCGGCTCCACCACGTAGACCTCGGCCTCCACGTCGCCGTCCCGCGCTATCCTAATGTGCTCCGGCCTGACTCCGAGCTCCAGCTCGCGGCCCACGTAGCCGGCGAGCCGCTCGGCCAGCTCGCGGGGCAGCCTCAGCCTGAAGCCCTCGCCGCGGAGGACCAGCGAGCCCCCCTCCTCCGCGAGCTCCACCCTTATGAAGTTCATGGGGGGCGAGCCTATGAAGCCCGCCACGAACCTGTTGCGCGGCCTGTGGTAAACCTCGCTCGGGCTCCCGATCTGGAGTATGCGGCCGGCGTTCATCACCGCTATCCTGTCGGCCATCGTCATCGCCTCGACCTGGTCGTGGGTGACGTATATGGTCGTTATCCCCAGCTCCTTCTGCAGCCTCTTGAGCTCCGCCCTCATCTGCACCCTCAGCAGCGCGTCGAGGTTCGAGAGCGGCTCGTCCATGAGCCAGACCCTGGGGTTGCGGACGAGCGCGCGGGCGAGGGCGACGCGCTGCTGCTGGCCGCCGCTCAGCTGGCGCGGGTACCTGTCGAGGAGGTCGGCTATGCCCAGCATCTTGGCGACCTCCACCACCTTCCTCCTTATCTCGTGCTCGGGTAGCTTCCTGAGCCTGAGCGGGAACGCTATGTTCTCGTACACCGTCATGTGGGGGTATAGGGCCCACGTCTGGAACACCATGGCCACGTCGCGCTTGCGGGGCGGCAGGTCGGTCACGTCCTCGCCGTCGATGTAGACCCTGCCGCGCGTGGGCTTCTCGAGGCCGGCTATGATCCGGAGGGTCGTCGTCTTGCCGCAGCCGCTCGGCCCCAGAAGGACGAAGAACTCCCCGTCCCTAACGTGGAAGCTGACGTTGTCGAGCGCAACGACGTTCGGCGGGTAGATCTTCGTCACGCCGACCAGCTCCACGTCGGCCACTGTCGGCCCCCGGGCGGGGCCGCACCCGTCAACCGTAAAACCTAAGCGGCCATCCCCGCCGCGGCCCACCACGGCGCGCCCTCGGCGCCGGCGGGGTCGGGCTGTGGGCGTAGGCCGCGGGCCGCGGTGGAAGGCGGCCGGGCGCCTCGCGAGGCTGGGGGTCGAGCTCGTCGCCTCCGCCGTGACGAGCTACGAGCCCCTCTCCTTTCGCGGCCACGGGGCGCCGCCCTTCGTCGCCCGCGACCCGGAGGTGAGGGCCGACTTCGAGGTCGAGGGCGCCAGCGAGGCCGTGGCCGTGTGCGCGAGCGGCTCCGGCCACGTCGAGGTCGAGGGCCGGCTGTGGTACGCGGTCGACTGCGTCAACTGCCTGGCCCCGCTGCCGCCCCGCCGGGCCCGGGCCTCCCTCGTGCTGACGCGCCGCGGCTTCGGGGGCGGCGACCCGGGCTTCCTGTACGTTAAGCTGGCGGGCAGGGTGGCGGTGAGCTGGCCCCTCCTGAGGCTCGGGCTGAGGGTGCTCCACCTCGCCGCGCTCGCGAGGCAGGGGCTGGTGGACCCCGCCGAGGCCGAGGAGGAGCTGCGGGGCCTCGACGTCGAGGCCGAGCCCTGGCAGCTCGCCGTGGCCCACCACGTCCTAGGCTGCGACGCCGACCCCATGTGCCCGCGCCGCGGGCTCGCGCCCCCCAGCTTCGTCCGGGCCTACGTCGCGTCCGAGGGGCTGAGGGAGCTCGGCAGGAGGCTTGAGGCACCCGTCCCGCGCGACCTCGAGGCCGAGGCGTCCAGGCTCTACCGGAGGCTCGCCAGGCTGGCTGCGCCCGCCAGGCGCGGCGTCCGCGTCCACATAGTCTTCTACAGCCACTTGGACACGCCGTGGCTGTGGAGCCTCGAGTGGTCGGTGCGCCGGGCCCGGGCCCAGGCTGCCACCATGAGGGCCCTCTACACCGTCTACCCCGAGCTGAAGGTGCCCTACCACCCGGGCCCCCGCGTGGTCGCCGAGTGGGCCCGGGACCTGATGCCCCCTCCCGAGAGGCTCGCCCCCCTCTGCAGCTTGCTCGTCGAGCCCGACCTCTGGCTCGTGCCCGGCGACCTGCTGGTCCACGCCGCGCTCGCCTGCCGGGGGGCGAGGCTGGCCTGGCTCCCCGACTCCTTCGGGTACCCGGCCTCCCTCCCCAAGATACTGAGGCTCGCCGGCGTCGCCGGCGTGGTGGTCCACAAGATAATGTGGAACGACACCGAGAGGCCCAGGGTCTACACCTTCAGGTGGGTCGGCGACGACGGCTCCGCGGTCACCGCGGTGGTGCTGCACGAGAGCTACACCGGCGACTGCAGCCCCGCCAGCATAGCCCGCTACGCCGAGGCGTACCGGGGCTCGGCGCGCGACCACGTCTACTCCTGCGGCCCCGGCGACTCGGGATCGCCGCCGGGCCTCGAGCACGCCGAGGGGGCGGCGCTCGCGGTCGAGGCGGGGATCGCGGTGCCCCTCGACGTCGACGCCCTGCTCGAGGGCGCCAGCGTCGGGGATGCCGTCGCGGGCGACCTCTACCTCGAGTACCACCGCGGTGCCTACACCACCGACCCGCCCACCAAGGCCCTCGTGTGGAGGGTGTACAGCCTCGCGCTGCTGAGGGACCTGGTGGCCGCGGCGCGGGGGGAGGCCGGCGGGGCCCCCTGGGACGAGGCGGCGCTCCTCGCCTTCCACGACACGGTGTCGGGCACGCTGTCGGCCGACGCCAGGAGGAGCGTGTGGGGCTACGCCCTCGGGCTCCTGAGGCGGCTGAGGGTGGGCGCGCGGGGCCTCGAGGCCCTCGGCAACACGCTCCTGTGGCGGGCGGGGCTGGCCGCACCGGCGCCCGGCGGCTACACGGTCTACGCGGTCGACGGGCTGACCGTGGGGCCCCCCGAGGCGATCGAGGTGCCCGTGCGCGCCCAGCGCGGCCGGGTGGAGCTCGGGGGGACCTCCGTCAAGCTCGAGGGGCCCGAGCTCGAGCTGCCCGGCGTGAGGGTGGGCCTGGAGCTCACCGTGCACCACGACAGGCCGCACGAGTGGGACGCCTGGGAGGTGGACGAGTACAGCCTGGCCGAGGGCGAGCCCCAGCCCCTCGAGGCCGCGGCGGCCGGGCGCCACGCCGTCCTGAGGGCGTCCGGGCCCTGGGGCCGCGCCACCCTGGTCGCCAGGCCCCTAGGGCTGAGGCGGGGGCTCCTCATCGACGCCTACGTCGAGCTGGCGCGGCGGGGCAGGCTGGTCAAGCTGTGGCTGAGGCCGTCCGGGGGCGTGGAGGCTGCGTGGCGCGGCGTGCCCTACGGCGTGTCGCCGGCGCCCCTGCTCGAGGAGAGACCGAGCCACTACGAGCAGCCGCTGACCTGGCTGGCCGCGAGGTCCGGCGAGGGCCTCCTCGCGGTCGCCGCGCTGCCGCCGCGCGGGGTCACCGTGTCGAGGCGGGGCCTGGGCGTGAGCCTGGCCAGGCTGCCGGGCCAGCCGAACCCGCGCCTGCCGGCCGCCGGCCACGTCCGCCTGGCCGTGGCGCCCGTGGGCAGCGTGGCCGAGGCGGCGCAGCTCGCCGAGGAGCTGGCGAGGCCCCCGCAGCCGGCGCCCCCGCCGCCGGGGGGCCGCGCCGTCAGGGTCCTCGAGGTGGAGGCGACCGCCCCCGTCGCCGGGGTTCATGAGGGTGAGG
>WAQM01000024.1 GCA_015520245.1 Pyrodictiaceae archaeon | reverse complement strand
TGTAGACGGTCTCCGGGTCGAGCGACTCGTAGAACCTCAGCAGGAGCTCGCGGTCGGCGGGCCCGGCCGGCCTTATGACGGCCTCGCCCTGGGCCAGCCTGTGGCGCACGCGGGGAAGGCTCAACAGCGAACACCTGCGCGTGCTACCAGGGGGGTGGGCCCCAGCGCTAGAACCGTGTAGTGGGCTCCGGGTGGATAATTTTCACTCCGCGGGCCGGGAGGGGGAGGTGCCGGCGCGCCATGCTGAGCGAGGAGTTCATAGCCTACTCCAGGAGGGTGCGCAGCGAGTCGATTAGGCTGGGGGCCGCGCCGCTGGACGAGGAGGACGCGATGCAGCTCTACGGGATAGTCTTCACGTACGCCGCCAGCAGCGACGCCCCGCTGACGGCCGTCGACCTCGGCGCCGGGGTCGGCTACACCAGCCTCTGGCTCGCCAAGGCACTCGACGACGCCTGCCCCGGGCGCTGCAGGCTCGTGGTGGTGGAGCCCGACCGCAGGCTCGCGGAGAAGGCGGCCACTCTCCTCCACAGCTACCCCTTCCGCAGGGTCGGCGTGAGGGTCGTCGTGGAGAGGCCCCGCAGGTACCTCGAGGGCCTGCCGGAGTCCAGCGTCGACATAGTGCTCGCCGAGAGCGGCAGGGAGGAGTACCCCGCCCTGCTCAGGCTGGTCGGCAGGGCGCTGGCCCTCGGGGGCTTCGCCGTCTTCTACCGGGTCCTCGTGCCCGGCACGCCGCCCGAGCTCTTCGAGGCGGCGTCGAGGCCCCCCTGGAGGTCGACGATGCTGCCCAGCGGCCACGGGACGCTAATCGCCGTCAAGGCCTCCGAGGTCGAGGGCTAGGCTGCACCCCAGCTCGACGAGGCACCCCAGCATGCACGGCCTGACCTCGAGGCGGCCCGCGGCCGCCCCCACGTGAACCTCGCCGTACCCGACGGCCGCTCTCGACCCGTTGACGTAGGCCGCCAGGTAGACGCCGGGCACGGTCACCCTGACCCCGCCGTCGGGCAGCCTGGCGATCGAGGCCTCGCCGAGCCTCGCGCACGCCGCCTCCACGTAGGCTACTGCGTGGCCCGCGACCACGGCCGCCATCAGGGCCAGGAACCCGGCGACGAGGGCGACCCTAGAGCCTCTCGAGCTCCGCGCTGCCCTCCTCAACGTCGACCACCGCGTAGTAGCCCCTCTTGAGCGGGCCCGGGTTCACCACGAGCGTGCGCCCGATGCGGCCCACGCCCCGCGCCTCGTGGATGTGCCCGCAGAGGTGCACGCGGGGCTGGAAGGTCTCGTCGAACTCGCGCAGCTCGTAGAGCCCCGCGTGAACGCCGAGCAGCGCCCGGTCCACGACGCCCTTGGGCGGGTGGTGGCTGAGGAGTATGAGCCTACCCGGCTCCACCCCGAGCTCCCTGACCAGCTCCCTGACCCTGTTGAGGCTGGTCACCGGCTCGCGCCCGCTGACGCCGGCCAGGTGGTAGCCCCCCAGGTACACCACCTCGCTCTCCACGCTCAGCCCCGCCTCCTCGAGCAGCCTGGCGATGTGTGTGTCGTCCATGTTCCCCGTCACCGCCGCGACCCGCGTCGGGCTCTCGGCGAGCGCCTTGACGAGGTCGCCATCGCACTGGAGGTCCCCGGCGATGGTCACGAGCTCGTAGCGGGCCGCCAGCGAGAGGAGGTCGCGCAGCCTCTGCCTAGCGCAGTGGACGTCCGACGCGTGGATGAGCCTCTTGAGCGCCATGCCGGACGTCCTCCGCGACCCCTACGGCGGCGGGGGGTTAAGCGGTTCCACGAGCTCGACGTCCACCGAGGGCGCCCCCAGCCCGAGCTCGCCCGCGACCTCGCCCCACGCCTCGAGCAGGGCGCGGCGATCCAGCCTCGGTCTGTAGCCCCTGGCGGCGCGGGGGTGGGCGCCGCGCGGCACCCAGACCTGGATCCTGAGCCTCGCCCTGCCGCCGCCCACCGACACGGCCAGCCAGGTCACCGCGTAGTCGGCCTCCTCTGCTATCGCCGCGGCGAGGCGCGCCAGCTCGGCCGGGGGTCCGCGATCCCTCCTGAGCCTCGGACCGGCGTAGGGCTCGAGCTCCATGGTCAGCGTGCACCCGTACTCGGTCACGGCCGCGCCCCGGCCGTCGAGGGCCGCGAGCTCCCCCAGTCCCAGCCCCAGCCTCAGGCAGGCCGCCAGCCCGCGCACCAGCTGCAGCTGGGCGCGGCTGTCCAGCCCGCAGCCCACCCGCGCCGCCGCGGTCGCCACCGCCTCCACGTAGCTGGCGCCCCGTAGAGCCGCGGTGAGCGCCGCGCAGAACATCGCGAGCCTGCCGCACCCGCTCCTGTCGTGGACGTAGACCCTCATGCCCCTGCGCACCCAGTCCAGCACGCGGGCCAGGGCGGCCGCCGCGGCGTTGAGCGGCGGCGCGTTGTAGTCGGGCGTCGGCAGCCAGTAGAACTCGACCCGGCCCTTCAGGGCCCCCGGGTGGTAGCCCATCCACGCGTGCTCTATGGGCGTCGAGAGGGAGAGGACAGCGTCGAACCTCGTCACCAGCTCCTCCAGCTCCCACGGCCTGGGCATGGGGCCGCCGTAGACGCCCTCGGCCAGCTCGACGGGCCTCACGGCCTGGGCCCCCGGGCTCGGGCGAGCGCCAGCCCCAGCGCGGCCAGCGCCAGCGCCACCGACGCGGCCGCCGCGTAGGTGCTGAGGGGGTCGGGGGCGGTGACCGTGACCTCCCTGGGCGTCGTGACCGTGCGCGTGACCGTGGTGGCCACCGTGACCGTGGTCACGTGCTCCTCGGTCACCGTGACCGTGGCCGGCGGCGCTAGCGGCGCGCCCCCTGGCGGCGGTGGCGCCTCCTTCTCCACCAGCCCGTAGAGCAGCAGCGCGTACGACGCCGCGAGCTCGTACATCTCGGCCGCCTGGTCGACCAGCCCGGCCTCCTCGAACCACCGCCCGTACTCCAGGTACAGCCTGGGGATCAGCGGCTCGACGCCCGCCTCCAGCGCCCGGGCCGCCAGCGCCTCAGCGTGGGCCCGCAGCCTGCCTACGTCGGGGCCCGCGGCGCCGAACGCCTCGTGCATGTACCTGGCGGCCGCGGAGAGGGCCGAGACCGCCAGGGAGAGGGCCTCGGCGAGCCTGCCCTCCTCGACGCGCCCCCGGGCCTCGGCCAGCAGCTCCCTCAGCGGCGAGACGTCGAAGCCCAGCGCGGCCAGGTAGTCGGCGCTGGTCTCCGCGTAGTCGAGCACTGCGTACACGGCCTCGGCGAGCTTTGCGGGGTCCAGGGGCGCACCGCGCTCCGCCGCCGCCCGGGCGCTCTCGAGCCAGTGGTACGCCGTGACCGCCCTGAGCCCCGCGTAGGCGGCCGCGGAGACCGCCTCGGATAGCCTGCCCAGCCTCAGCGACGCTTCGAGCAGGCTCAGCGCCCTCCTCCCCTCGGCCACCCGGTCGAACACTATCACGAGGATCTGCAGGGCCTCCACGGTCAGAGCCGACGCCTCCATCCCCCTGGCCTCCCCGTAGACCTCGTCCAGCAGCCTCCCCGAACGCTCCGCTATGCCGCGCAGCTCCTCTACGAGGCTCCCGGTGCCGTTGACGGCCCAGAGGGCGAGCAGCCGCGCCTCCTCGGCCCTAACAGCGGCGTAGAACGCGCGTGAGGCGGCGACGTAGGCCAGCCCGCGCCGAAGGGCCTCGGAGGCCTCGTCGAGGGCCTCGGAGGCCTCCGAGACCAGCCTCTCGACCAGGGGCCTCGCGGCGCGGGGCAGCTCGCCGAGCTTGACCGCGGACAGCGACTCGGCCGCCGCGCTGCTTAGGTTCTCGTACACGGCCACCATAAGCTCCTCCAGCCAGGCAGGGAGGCCCGGGTCCTCGAGCCTCGGCAGCCCGAGCCTCGAGCCTGTGAGGAGCTCGTAGGCCGCCGCGACGTCGGCGGCCTCGACCACCTTGACGCCAAGCCTCCTGCCCAGGGCCGTAACGTCGACACGCGCCCCGGTCTCCGGGTCCACGGCGACCGACTGGCCCAGAGGTATGACGAAGAGCTTCTTGCCGCTCGCGGCCACAGCCTCGAGCTTCTGGGGCACGCCGCCGACGGGCCCGAGGCTGAAGTCCGGCTCGACCATCCCGGTCATCGACGCGTCGGCCCTCACGGAGGCCCCGGTGAGCGCCGCGAGCACCGCCACGGCTATGGCGCCGCTGGCGCTCGGGCCCCCCACGATGCTGGTGTCAGCCTCCAGCCTGATCAGGTAGTCGTAGCCCCGGTAGTCGACGCCGGCGAGCGTGGACGCCACTAGCACGGCCATCCTGGCCGCCGCCTGCGTGTCCAGCTCGGTGAGCGGCCTGGCTGTGAAGTACACGTCGCCGCGGCCCGGCCACAGCACGGTGACGTGGAGCCTGGACATCACGCCGCGGAGGCCGGCGTCGCCGGCCGCCACGGCGGGGACGTCCATGACGACCTCGACCGCCACCCGGTAGCCCACCGCCGCCGCGTGGGGGGCGAGGTAGCTCAGCAGGAGCAGGGCGAGCGCCGCGCACGCGGCGGGCCTCACGGCGCCCAGCCTCGCTGGGGCTAAAGCGCCGAGGCTGTTAACGCCTACTGCGGGTGCTGATAGGCTGGTGGCTGAGCCCGACGCCGTGATGTGGCGAGCTAGGCTCTGAGGCCTACAGCTCATTCGCCCCGGCCGCCCCCAGCCGGGTGGTGGCCCCGGGTTGGCCCGGCGCGTCGTCTCGACCGACCGAGCCCCCAAGCCCGTGGGGCCCTACAGCCAGGGGGTCGTCGCCGGCTGCTTCCTCTTCGTGTCGGGGCAGATACCGCTCGACCCCGCGACGGGGCGCATCGTGGAGGGAAGCTTCGAGGACCGGGTCCGGAGGGCGCTGGAGAACCTCAAGGCCGTCGTCGAGGCGGCGGGGGCGTCGCTGAGGGACGTGGTGAAGGTGACGGTCTACATCAAGGACATGAGGCTGTTCGACAGGTTCAACGCCGTCTACCGCGAGTACTTCCCCGAGGACCCGCCGGCCCGCGCCGTGGTCGAGGTGTCGGACCTGCCGCGGGGCGCCGACGTCGAGGTGGAGGCGGTAGCCTACGTGTGCCGCGACTAGCCCGGTGGTGGGGTTGCCCGCCTACTCGACCCTCGCCAGGCGCATAGCCGACCTCAGCGCTGAGGCCCTCAGCGTCGTCAGCCGCCACGCCCACAGGACGCCCGTCGACTTCAGCACCACGTTCTCCTCGATGACTCGGTGCAGGGTGTACCTCAAGTACGAGAACCTGCAGAAGACCGGGGCGTTCAAGGTCCGCGGCGCGCTGTTCAAGGTCAGCAGGCTCGCCGGCCGCGTCGCCGGCGTGGTCGCAGCGTCGGCGGGGAACCACGCGCAGGGGGTCGCGTACGCGGCGAAGGCCTACGGGCTCAGAGCGGTCATAGTCATGCCCGAGACGGCGTCGATATCCAAGGTCGAGGCGACGCGGTCCTACGGCGCCGAGGTGGTGCTCCACGGCAGGGTCTACGACGACGCGGAGGAGCTCGCCAGGAGGATAGCCGAGGAGAGAGGCTACGCCTTCGTGCACGCGTTCGACGACGAGGAGGTGATAGCGGGCCAGGGCACGGTCGCGCTCGAGCTGCTCGAGCAGCTGGGCGACTTCGACCTCGTCGTCGTGCCCGTGGGGGGCGGGGGGCTGATCTCGGGCGTCGCCTCGGTGCTCAAGACCAGGAGGCCCGGCGTCCGAGTCGTGGGCGTGGAGCCCTCCAACGTACCGAAGATGGTGGCGTCGCTCCGCGCCGGCAAGCCGGTGGCGGTGGAGCCCAGGCCCACCATAGCCGACGGCCTCGCCGCCAAGAGGCCCGGCGAGCTGACGTACAGGCTGGTCTCCGAGCTCGTTGACGACGTGGTGCTTGTGAGCGAGGAGGAGATAGCGTACGCGATATACATGCTCCTCGAGAGGGCGAAGGTGCTAGCCGAGGGCGCCGGCGCGGCCGCGCTCGCCGCCCTCCTCTCCGGCAAGGTCGAGTGCGAGGGCAAGCGCGTCGCCGTGCTCGTCACCGGGGGCAACATAGACCTCACCGTCCTGTACAGGGTGCTGCTGCGCGGCGTGGCCAGCCAGGGGCGCCTCGCGAGGATCACCGGCTACGTGCCCGACGCCCCCGGGGAGCTGGCCAAGGTGCTGACCGTGGTGGCAAGGCACCGGTGCAACGTGGTCGACATCTACCACGACAGGTCGGACGCCACGGCCCCCGCCTGGCACGCGAAGGTAAGCATAGTCTTCGAGGCGCCGTCGCGCGACACCGTGGACGCGGTCGTCCGCGAGCTCCGCAGGATGGGCTACGCGTTCACCGTGGACTACCCCCCGTGACCCGCCAGCTTTTCACCGGCCGCCTCCCCGCCCGAGCCGCGGGAGCGCGTGTTGAGCTCCGAGCCGTTCCCGATACTGGGCCAGTACCCCCCGGCCGTCGTGCTCGAGGAGGACGCCAGGATGATCGACGCGCTGATAGCCTTCAACGTCCGCGGCGTCCGCTTCGGCGTCGTCGTGGACCGGGAGCGCAGGCTGAGGGGCCTCATGTCGATCAAGAGGATCATCTCCTTCGTCACGTGCGCCGGGGAGTGGCGCTGGGTCTGCGAGCGCTTCGGCGGCAACATCTACCGCGCGCTCACCGAGGTCAGGGTGAGCGAGGTGATGAGGCCCGACCCGCCCTACGTCGTCCTGGGCAGGTTCAGCGTCGAGGACGTCATAGACATCATGGCCGAGCACCAGCTGGGCGCCGTCCCCGTGGTGCTCGAGGACGGCAGGGTCGTCGGCATCATCTCCGAGCGCCACCTCACGTCGATAATACACGTGGCGGAGAAGACCGTCTCCGTCGGCGAGGTCATGACCGAGCGGCCGGTGACGGTGGGCCTCGACGCCAGCCTCGGGGAGGCCGCGAGGGTGATGGGGGAGCGCTGGATACGCCACCTGCCCCTCGTCGACGGCGAGGGGAGGCCGAGGCAGCTCCTGCTCGCCGCCGACGTCGTGGCCTACCTCTCGGAGGACCACGTGCTGAGCAGGCTGCGCAAGGGCTACAACCAGGCCGTCTTCGACAGGGTCAGGGCGGCCGAGGTGGCCACCGAGGCCCTGCTCACCGTGAAGCCCTACGAGGACCTGGCCGCCGCCCTCCGCAGGATGAGGAGCCGCGGGCTCAGCGGCATCGTCGTGGTCG
>WAQM01000023.1 GCA_015520245.1 Pyrodictiaceae archaeon | reverse complement strand
TGCCGGGCCGCCGGAGAGGGCGAAGAGGGCGAGGCAATGGTCACAGCGCTTGAGGTCCCAGCCGACCTCCTGATAGCCAGGCTGGCGGAGAAGCTGAAGAAGGAGTTCCCCCAGGTAAGGCCGCCCGTCTGGGCCTACTACGTCAAGACCGGCGTCTCGAAGGAGCACCCGCCCCAGGACCCGGACTGGTGGTACTACAGGGCGGCCTCGATATTGAGGAAGCTCTACAAGAGAGGCAGGCCGGTGGGCGTTGAGAGGCTGAGGACCGCGTACGGTGGCCGCATGAACCGCGGCGTAGCCCCCGAGCACTTCTACAAGGGCTCGGGCGCCGTAATAAGGAAGATACTTCAGCAGCTGGAGCAGGCGGGGCTCGTGATGAAGGTGAGGGGCAAGGGTAGGACCCTCACGCCCAAGGGGCGCTCGCTCCTCGACAACCTCGCCTACGAGATCATGAAGGAGCTCGCCGAGAAGAACCCCGAGCTCAAAAAGTACCTGCCCGGCGGCTAGTCAGACCGGCACCTCTATCACGGGGGCGCGGCCGCCCCTAGGCTCCTCCTCGGCCCTCTTCACCGCCTCCTCCACGTCTATGCCCTCGCTCTTGAGCAGCCTGACTATAGCCTCCCTTATCACCTCGCTCCTGGTCATCCTCTTCCTCCGCGCATACCTATCGAGGAGCCACAACAGCCTGGAGTCTATCTTGAAGGTCACTATGCGCTGCATGAGCGACTACCCCAGGACCTGCGGGTGCGCGCAGTGGAGGCTAAAATAACCTATGTGGACTCTGAGCCCATAGAGGGGGGTACCCGAAACTGTTAACGCTAACCTTGTGGGGCCCCGCGGCCTCGGGCTGCGCAGCGGGGCGGCTGGATGGGGCGCCTGGTGCTCGTCATCGGCGAGGCCTCGCTAGAGACCGTGCCGCGCGAGCTGTGGGGCCACCCGGCGGTGTACAAGTACGCCAGGAGGAGGGGCAAGCAGCCGGGCCAGGTCCTCCTCGACCACGCCGTGCACCACCAGGCCATGAAGGGGCTGCCGGGCGCCGAGAAGCGGGGGAGGCCCGACATAGTCCACATGGTCATGCTCGAAGCCCTGAGCAGCCCGCTCAACCTAGAGGGGCTACTGACGCTCTACGTCCACACGGTGGGCGACTACGTGATAGAGGTTGACCCGTCCACCAGGCTGCCCAGGAACTACATGCTGTTCACGGGGCTCATGGAGCAGCTCTTCGAGGTGGGGCAGGTGCCACCAGACTCCCCCAAGCCGCTGATGAGGGTGAGGCCGATGACGCTGCCCAGGCTCCTGGAGCGCACACCGAGGCCGAGGATCCTCGTGACCTACTCCGGCGACTACGTAAGGATGAGCAAGCTGGCGGAGGAGATTGCCTCCAGGAACCTCGAGGCGACACTCATAGTGCCGGGCTTCCCACCCACCGCCGACTTCAGCGACGAGGCGGTTAGGGCCTCCGACGTGCAGGTGAGGGTCTACCGCAGGGCTAGGCTCGACCCCTGGACCATAGTATCGCACCTCCTGGCCCTCATAGCCCAGCGTGTGGAGGTGATCTAGCCGTGGCATGGTCCTGGCTCCAGCAGGCCGCGGGGCTAGCCCTGGCGGCCGCGCTCGCCGCGATAGCGTTCAGGATCGCGCACCCCACGCGGCGCGCCCGGGCTGCCGCCGTGGCGGTAGCGCTGGCCGCCTTGCCGCTCGCCGCCGCAGCCATGGTCCAGCAGCTAGCCCACAGCGAATCCGTTGTCCCTCTGCCCCTCGTCGTGATCGCCGAGTCCGGTGAGGGGAGGGGCTCGGTGGTGGTAGACCCGGTGCAGCTGCTAGCCGCGTACCTGCTGGCCGAGGCCCTCATCTCATGGAGGGCAAAGCATAAAGGCGGGCCCGAGGGGCCGAGCCCGTAACACGGCCCGCGCAGCGCTGCCGCGGTAGTATAGCCCGGCCAAGTATGCGGGCCTCTCGAGCCCGTGACCCGGGTTCAAATCCCGGCCGCGGCACCATTCTGGCCCGCCGGGGCCCCACGGCGTTCTGCTCCCTCAGGCTACCCCGCCATCCTGGAGTATACCACGCTCGCGCCGGAATCCCGAGAGTCCTGACAGCCAACCCCGCTCGGCCGACTGCCGGGCCCAAGGCCGGGGCGGCGAAACCGCCTGACTGGAAGCAGCCGAGGAGCTCTCGGGGGCGCTTCTCCTGAAGCATGCTGCCCTTCTCGGCTCTAGGCGCTTGCGGAGCCCGTTGGGCGTGGCCAGGGACCGCGACGCCGCGGGCGGCGAGGCGTGCTACGTTGCCGGCCACGCGCATTGACGGGCCCGCGCCCGACACGCTCACCGGCCCGGGCCGTAGTCTCGGCCACGTCGCCTCCCTAGGCGCCTCCGCCCGAGCGTGTGGGCGATGCGTGCTGCCCTCGGGTCATGGTTAGCCTTTTTAGGGGGCCGCTACGGCGGGCGTGAAGGTGGGTGGGCCCGTCGTCTAGCCTGGGAGGATGCGGGGTACACGGCGGGCGCGCGCCCGTCGTGCCCGACTCGGGACCCCGTGGTCCCGGGTTCAAATCCCGGCGGGCCCACCACCCTCCCGCAGCTCCTCGCCGCCTACCATCGACGCCAGCTGCCGGTACGCCTCCGCGTAGACCGCCGCGGCCAGGCCTAGCTGGCTGACCTCCACGCGCTCGCTGCGTGTGTGGGCCAGCTTCGGGTCGCCGGGCCCGTAGGCCGCGATGCTTGCCGCGCTGCCGGCCAGGAGGTTCATGTCGCTGGTGCCCGGCTTCACGGCGAGGCGCGGCTTGATGCCGCGCGTGAGCAGGGCCCGCTGCAGGGAGCGGGGGGCGGGGTCGGAGGGCCTGACGCGCACCGGCGGCGTCACCTCGCTGACCCCGACCTCGCAGCTGCTGCCCCCCGCGAGCCCGAGCAGCGACCTCACCACGCCACGGGGGTCGAAGCCAGGGGCCACCCTAACGTCGAGGGCCGCCCGGGCGCTAGGCGGCGTCTGCGACCTCGTGGGCGGGGTCGCCTCGAGCTCCACCACGGTAACGCGGGCGCCGGGCGGCGGGGACGACAGCAGCCTGGCCAGCAGCCCGACGAGGGCGTGCGTGGCTGGCTCCGCGAGGGGCCTGGCCGTGTGGCTCACCTGGGACCTGCACACCACCTCGGCCTTGGCCGACCCGTAGTAGCCGATGACGATGGTGTCCGCGTTGGTTGGCTCCCCGACCACCACGTGGGGTAGGCGGGCCGAGGCGAGGGCCCTGGCGCCGCGGCTGTCCGCCTCCTCGCCCACCACCGCCACTAGCTCCACCTGCGACTCGGGATCGGCGCGGGACAGCGCGGCCACCGCCGCCGCCATGGACGCCAGCGGGCCCTTGGCGTCGACCGCGCCGCGGCCGTAGATAACGCCGCCTTCCACCTTGACGGGCAGGGGGTCGTCGATGACGTCGATGTGAGGCACGAGCATCAGCACCGGCCTGCCGGCCCTGGGAGGGCTACAATGAAGGTTGCCGGCCCGGTCCCTCCACGCGTCGAGGCCGCGGCTCGCGCACCACTCCTCGAGAGTCCTGAGCGCCTCCTCCTCGCGGCCCGGGGGGCTATGGGCCCTTAGCAGCGCCACCAGTAGCTTAGAGGCCTCCAGCTCCAGCCAGGCAGCGCTCAAGGCCCTCAGCCAGCCACTCTATGTCATGCTCATCCAGCACGTAGGGCGGGAGCAGTCTCACGACGCTAACGCCCGCGCGAAGGGCCAGGACGCGCTCGCGCTCCTGGAGGCACCTTATCACGGGGCCCGGGTCGCCGCGGAGCTCAACCCCGACCATCAGCCCCAGCCCCCGCACGCTCCTCACGTACCTCGCCCCGCCGAGCCTCCTCCTGAGCTCGGCCAGCAGCCGCGAGCCCTTGACCCTCGCCTTCTCGGCCACCGAGTCCTCGACCACGACGCTGACCGCGGCCGAAACGGCCGCCAGGGCCAGGGGGTTGGCGGAGAAGGTGGAGCCGTGGCGGCCCTCGAGGCTGCGGGCTAGCTCATCGACCATGAACACTGCCGAGACCGGGAACCCCCCGCCGAGCGCCTTGCCGGCGACGAGGGCGTCGGGCCTGAGCCGCAGGGCCTCGCTGAGCCAGACCTCGCCGCACCGGCCCACCCCCGTCTGGACCTCGTCGACGATGAACACGGCGCCGCGCTCCTCGGCTGCCTCGCGCAGGGCCTTGAGGAGCTCCGGGTTCACCGGCACCACGCCTCCCTCGCCCAGCACGGGCTCGACTATGACCGCCGCCGTGTCCGCCGTCACGTAGCCCGCCGCCTCGCCAGGGTCCGCGCCCGGGTCCACCCATGCCACGTCCTCCACGACGGGGAAGGGGCGGCGGTGACGGGGTGACCAGGTCACGCTGAGGGCGCCCAGGGTGCGGCCGTGGAAGGAGCCGCGTAGCGCCACGACGCGCCTGCGGCCGGTGAGGGCCCAGGCCGCCTTGAGGGCCGTCTCGACCGCCTCCGCGCCGCTCGAGCCGAACGACACCCAGCTGAGGTGCCTGGGCGCTATCCTCTCGAGCGCGCTGAGAGCCTCGTCCTGGACACTGCAGTGGAACGATGGCGAGCATACCATGAGCTCCTCGACCTGCCTGCGCACTCTCTCCACGACCCTCGGGTTCTGGTGACCCAGGAAGGCCGCGCCGTGCCCCGTGTGGGCGTCAAGGTACTTGCGGCCCTGCGGGTCCCAGACGTACTGCATGTACGCTCGGGCCACGGTGAGGCCGCGGTAGCCGAAGTACCTGACCAGCCTGAGCACCCGCGTCACCTCTTGGCCAGCCCGTAGGCGTAGGACGCTATCGCGCCCGCAACGTCGAATCCCGTCACCCTCACTATGTTCTTGAACTCGGGCACCGCGTTGACCTCCAGCACGAGCAGGCCCCGCTCCGGGTCCTCGACGATGTCGACGCCGCCCACCTCGACCCCCACGGCGCGGCACGCCCTCAGCGTGACGTCCTCGAGCTCCGGCGTCACGGGAGCCGGCTCGGCCCGCGCGCCGCGGGCCGTGTTAGTGATCCAGTGGCTGCTGACCCGGTATATGGCTACGGGCACCGCGTCCCCGATGCACATCGACCTTATGTCGCGGCCCGGCTTCCTCACCAGCTCCTGCACGTAGTGGACCCTGTAAGCCGGGCCCAGCAGCTCGCGGTGCTCAGCGATGGCCCGCGCGGTCTCCTCGTCGTTAACGAGGGCGAGCAGGCGGCCCCAGCTGCCGTGGACGGGCTTCACGACCGCCGGGTAGCCTACCTCCTTGGCCGCCTTCACGAGGCCCTCGACGCTGAAGGCCAGGACGGTACGCGGGATTGGGACCCCCGACCTCAGGAGCGCGAGCGTCGTCAGCACCTTGTCGCCCGCCACGGCTATCGCCAGCGGGCTGTTCACGGTCCTCACGCCCCAGGACTCGGCGGCCGCCGCCGAGGCGATGGCCCGGTGGAAGCCGACGCACCTCTCGAGCGCCACCTCGGCCTCTGCCGCCGAGCCCATCTTCATCGTGGCCGAGGGCACGTGGAGGGGCTTGACTCTGAAGAACCGTTCGAGCGCCTTCAGCAGGAGCCGCTCCTCGTCGCGTAGGATGTCGTAGAGGAGCAGGGCCGTCGGCAACCCTACTCTCCCCAGTCCTCCTCGACGCCCTGGAAAGGTCTGAGCGAGATCTCATCGCCGCTCCGGACCACCTCCAGCACGACGCCGCAGTCGTGCTCCACAAGCTCCCCTGGCATCGCGTCGTCCGGGACCTCGACGGGGGCGCCGCAGATCGGGCAGCGGAGCCTCATGGCTCGCGCCCGCGGGGGGCTCGAGCGGTGCGGGGACGTTAAGGCTTGGAGTGGATGGGGGCTCCGGGGTCACCGACACCACGTGCCGAGGCCCCGCACCGGGCCAGGGTGCGCGGCTTAAGGCCCCCGCGCGTGGGACGGTGCGGGACCACGGTGCGTCGCGCCGTGAGGGCCGCCGTGCTAGGGGCCTCGGGCTACACGGGTGGCGAGCTGCTCAGGCTCATAGCCCTGCACCCCGAGCTGGAGCTCGTCTACGCGACAAGCCGCGAGTACGCCGGCTACCCCATCCACTACGTGCACCCGGGGCTGAGGCCCTTCTACCGGGGCGTGAGGTTCGAGAAGCTCGAGCTCTCGCGGGCGCTCGAGGCCGACGTGGTGTTCTCGGCCCTGCCGCCGGGCGTCGGCGTCAGGATCGTTGCGGAGCTCTACGAGCACGGCGTCCAGGTGGTGGACCTTAGCCCGGACTACAGGCTTAAGGACCCCGAGCTCTACCGGCGCCTCTACGGCTTCGAGCACCCGTACCCCGACCTGCTCGAGCGCGCCGTCTACGGCCTCCCCGAAGCCTTCAGGGACAGGCTGCGGGGCGCGAGGCTGATCGCCGTCCCGGGCTGCAACGCCACTGCCGTGATCCTCGCCGCGCTACCCCTCGTGCGCTGGGAGCTCGTCGATGGCCTCCTGGTCGCCGACGTGAAGGCTTCGAGCAGCGAGGCCGGCTCCAAGCCCCGCAGGGCCGACCACCACCCTGAGCGCGAGGGGTCCCTCCGGCCCTACAGCCCCGAGGGCCATAGGCACGCCTTCGAGGTCGAGCAGGCTCTGAGCATGGCCACGGGCAGGGAGGTCAAGGTTAGCGTAGTGCCCCACGCGGTGCCGGCCGTTCGTGGGGTGTTGGCCTCGGTCCACGCGGTGCTCAGGGACGGCGCCGGCCCCCAGGACGTGGCGAGGGCCTACGCTGAGGCCTACGCGGGGGAGCCCTTCGTCAACCTCGTGGCGGGTGGCCGCTACCCGGACGCCAAGAACGTCGTGGGCAGTAACTACGCGGAGGTGGGGTACGCGGTTGAGCTGAGGGTCGGGCGCGTGACTGGCTTCGCCGCTATAGACAACCTGGTCAAGGGAGCCGCGGGCCAGGCCCTCCAGGCGTTCAACGTGTCGCGGGGGCTACCCGAGGACGCCGGCTTGAAGGTCCCGCCGCTCCGGCCGTAGGGTGGGGCCATGAGCGGTGAGAGGGAGGTCAGGCTGGACGATAAGGACTACAAGCTCCTCGAGCTACTGAGGCGCAACGCGCGCGAGCCCTACTCGAGCCTCGCCCGGGAGCTCGGTCTCTCGGAGTCTGCCGTGCGCAAGCGCATAGCCCGCCTCATCAAGTTGGGCGTGATAAAGAGGTTCACGATAGACTACGACGCCCCTGGCGAGCTGACCGCGATAATCCTGGTTAAGACTCAGCCCCCCGTCCAGACGTACGAGGTGTCCAAGAGGATCTTGGAGCATGAAAGGGTCGACCGCGTCTACGAGGTCACCGGCGAGTACGACATAGTCGTCGTCGCGAGGGCGAGGCTCATCAAGGACATAAACGAGATCATAGACTTCATCAGAGGCATAAGGGGCGTCGCAGGGACCTACACGATGATCGTGCTGAGGAGCTACTGAGAGGCGCGGGGGCTGCGCCCGTGCGGCCGCTCCTCGTGGTCAAGGTCGGAGGCAGCTTGCTGGACCGCGTCGAGGACGTCGCACTCGACGCCCTCCGCTACGCGCGGAGCCGGGGGCTAGGCATCGTCCTGGTCCACGGGGGTGGCA
>WAQM01000022.1 GCA_015520245.1 Pyrodictiaceae archaeon | reverse complement strand
GGGAGGAGAAGCTCGTTTACTCCTCGACGAGGAAGCTGCTGGTCCAGCAGGTCGCGGTGGCGCGCGAAGCCAAGGTCGAGCTCCTCGGGCTCACGGCGGCTGACGTAGCGCGCCCCGAGCTTCCCGCCGTGACCGTCGACGACACGGTCGAGCACGCCAGGAGGGAGATGCTGAGGCGCAGGACGAGCTACCTCCTCGTACTCGACGAGTCGGGCAGAATCGTGGGCGTCGTGACCAAGTGGAGCATGCTCAAGGCGATCGCCCTCCGGGGCCCGATTTGGAGGAGGAGGGTGCACGACCGGTACTTCATCGACTACGTGATGGAGACGAACCTGCCCAAAGTCCCCGCCGACGCCAGCGTGGAGGAGGTGGCCTACGCTATGGCGGAGAACCGGGCCGAGGTGGTCATGGTGGTCGACGAGAGGGGCGAGCCCGTGGGGTTCGTGACGAAGGACGACCTAGTGAGAGCCTACGCCGAGCGCGAGACAGGCCGGGCTCGGGTCGAGAACGTGATGACGCCAGGGAGGGCGGGCATAGTACACCCTCACCACAGCCTCCATCACGTCGTTAAGAAGATGCAGACGTTCTACCTCGACGCGCTCACGGTGTACGACGGCTCGAGGGTTAACGGCGTAGTGTCGGCGAACCGGCTGCCGTTCGTGGCGCTCGAGGACGCGGCCACCGGCGTGAGGAGCAGGACCCTCATATGGGTCAGGAAGCTCGTCAAGGGGGCCGCCAGGAGGGCGAGGTACGTGAAGGTGACGCCGCTCGTCGCAGCCGACGTCATGGTGCCGCTGAGGACCACCGTGGAGCCCGAGGCGGACGTGGTTAGGGCGATAGAGCTGATGCTGAGGAACAACGTGGACGGCGTACCGGTCGTGACTAGGGACGGCAGGGTGCTGGGCGTCATCTGCAAGAACGACGTGGTTAGGGAGCTGGCGAGGACGGCGCTGAGGAGGCGCGAGCTGGGCCTCACGCTGAGAGTCGAGCGCAAGCGCGAGGAGGCCAAGCCGGCCTAGAGGCTGGACTTGGAGGTCGAGGCGGCCCAGAGGGTCTGGATGCGGCACTCAAGCCGCGGGCCTTTGTCTGGGAGGGGGCCTCTTAAGCCCAGGAGCTGGGCGGGAACCGGGCCTACACGAGGTGCGAGCTACTATCGACGGTCAGGGTCTACGACGAGTGCAAGGCGGGGTTGAGCGGGCTCAGCGGGCACCCACCACGTTACGGTGCGCACGCTCCACGAGGCCGAGGAGGTCTGGCTTAGGGTGAGGCGCTAGGCCACATGCAGGGGTACGCACCCCCGCGGCCGGTGTCCCGCGAGCGCAACCCTATGGGATAGTGGTGGGGCCGGCGCCGGGCCTCCTAGGGTTGTAGACCGGGGGCTTGAGGCCTTGGCGGGCTCACCAGTGACAGCGAGCCTCACAATACTACGGCACGGTCAAGAAGCCGCGTTAAGCTCCGAGGGCGAAATGGGTGGAGCGGAGAGCGCGACTCCATGTCCAGCAATATCCGTAAGCGTCGGCTTACCGCTATTCACGGCATCCACCGATCTCCGGCCGCAGACGCCAAGCAGCGTCGGCCGCCATCCCTCCCAAGCGCGAGGCCGCCGAGGTAAGGTTTAAACCCCCCGCCCCGATGTCCCCGGCTGAGACATGGGGCGGTGCGGCGGTCGTCTAGCCTGGACTAGGACGCCGGCCTGCCAAGCCGGAGATCCCGGGTTCAAATCCCGGCCGCCGCACCACTTCTCCGCTCGCTCCACGCTAGTAACCGGCACTCCGCAGGGTGCCTGCCGCAGGCCTCCCTCCCAGGCTAGCAGTGGAAGCGCAGAACGCGAATGTGGGGGCTGGAGGTGAGGAGCGCAGCTTCGCTGGCGTGATCGTGGTGCGCAGCGAACGGCTGCAGTGATGGGGGCGCCTCCAGCTAGTCGTACCCAACAGCTCTGCCCGCGACCCCTCCTGCAAGTTCCATGCCTGCCCCTCCGCATCGCAAGCTTGGAGGCCCCAAGGCGCCGGGGGTAATCCTTAAAGGCTGCATGAGCGCGGACCCCCCGGGGGTGTGGGGTATGAG
>WAQM01000021.1 GCA_015520245.1 Pyrodictiaceae archaeon | reverse complement strand
CCCGGCGCGGCAGAGGCTCGCCACGGTACCGTCGTCGAGCGGACCCGGGTCCACGACAAGCCTCTCGCCGCCCACGTCCATTACCACGGTGTTCTCGGGGACGCTGAGGACTGGGTGCTCCGCCCTCAACACCCTAACCCCGGCCTCCACGGCCCAGGCGGCCCCCGCGCCGGCCCCCCTGCGCGAGGATCTCGTAGACCAGCCTGGCCGCCGCGTTCACAACCACGTCGGCCGCCGAGCCCGGGCCGGCCTCCGCGCCGCTGAGCTCGAGCTGCAGGAGCAGCCGCGCCTCGGGGGAGCCGCGAAACGCTAGCTCCCACAGGCTTCTCAGGCTCCTGCCGAGCTTCCTCTTTAGCACCAGGTCGTCCAGCCACCCCGCTACCGCGTAGGTCGCCGCCTCGACCGCGGCGAGCACTGAGAGCTCGTCGCCGCCGAGCGCGGCCGACGCGACCGAGTAGGCGTAGCCCAGGCTGACCGCGAGGCAGGAGGCCACGTCCCTGAGCACTGGGTCGTAGAGCGACCCCTTCAGGGCCAGCTCGGCCAGCGTCACCCCCCTCTCCTCGAGCTCGTTGAGGGCTAGCGGGCCGGCCGCGGCGTCCGGCAGGCCGAGGTACCCGACTCTGCCCAGGTAGCTGGGCGCGGCGAGCTGCAGGCCCCGGTAGAAGTTCACTGCGCCCTGCACGCCCTCGAGCTCCACGATAGCCTCCGAGGAGCCCATCACGTGCTCGAGCTCGTCGTCGCCGTAGAGCTCGAGGGCGTAGCCCAGCGAAGCCGCCTGCAGCGAGAGCAGCAGCGTCGAGCCCAGCCCCGGGTTGCCTCCGACCGAGGTGAATAGCTTGACCCCCTCGAGCCACGGCGAGGTAGCCGGGGCCTCGATGCTGCGGTGGGCTGCCAGGCGCCCGCGACCGCAGGCCTCGGCGCACACCTCGTAGGCCACGCCAGTGAGCACTGAGAGCTGGAGCGGCCCCGGGTCCCGCCTCCACCTCCCCGCAGCCGAGAGGCCCGGCCGCGGCGTGACCGCGTCTAGCGCCGCCGCGGCCGCGCACGCGACGGCCATGAGCCTACAGCGATCCATGGACGAGCCTCCCCGCCACGAGGGTCGCTTCGACCGCCGCCGAGGCGATGTCGGCCGGCCGCGCGGCGAGCGGGTCGACGCTCAGCACCGCCACGTCAGCGTAACAGCCGGGCTCCAGGCAGCCCCCCGCCGCCTCGCCGAGCGCGAGGGCCGCACCCCGCGTGTGCGCGTAGAGGGCCTCCTCGACCGTGAGGGCTTCGTGCGCTCCTCCGAGGCCCTCCCGCGTCACCGCGAGGTAGACGTTCTCGAGCGGCGAGGGCTGCTCCACGGGGGCGTCGCTGGAGAAGCCCAGCGCGCCCGCTGCGAGCATGAGGCTGCGGAACCTGTAGGCTAGCCCGACACGGTCGCCGAGCCTGTCGCGCAGCCAGAAGTCGCTCCTAAGGAAGGCCGGCTGCACGACCACCCGCACCCCGAGCCTGCTTATCACCGCCAGCTGGTCGTCCCTGACGACCGATGCGTGCTCGACGCGGCCCGCGTAGCCGGCCTCGGCGAACCCCCTCAGCACGTGGTCGAGCGCTTCGTCCCCTATGGCGTGGACGGCTACGTCGTACCCGAGGCGGCGCGCCCTCCTGGCGACCTCGGCTACGCGACGGCCGTCGGCCAGCAACACCCCGCGCTCGGAGGGGCTGTCGCTGTAGGGCCTGCTCAGCCTCGCCGTCCTGGCGCCGAGGCTCCCGTCGGCGAAGAGCTTGACCCCGACGATCCTCACCATGCCGTCACCGACGCCCGCCCTCAGCCCGAGCCGGGCGAGCTGCTCGAAGGCGTCCAGGCTCAGGTAGGCCCTGACCCTGACGCTGAGCTCCTTCGAGGCTGCCAGCAGGCCGGCCAGCCAGAGGCCGTCGACGTCCATGTCGCCCACCATCGTGATGCCCCGCGAGGCCAGCAGCTGGGACGCCCTCAGCAGCAGCGCCCGGGCGTCAACGCTCCTCCTCACCTCCTCCAGCGCCCTCCGCACGAGGTCCTCGAACACCACGCCCGTGGGCTCGCCGTCCTCCCTAACCTGGAGCCCAGGGAGCCCCCGAGCGCCGAGGAGGCCCAGCCTCCTCATGGCCTCCGTGCTCAGCACTGCCGCGTGCCCGCAGACCCTGACGAGGACCACAGGCCTCCCCGGCGCCGCCTCGTCGAGGTCCCAGCGGGTAGGCCACCTGCCCAGCCTCTCCTGGTCCCAGCCCCTGCCGAAGATCCACCCCTTAGCGGCGCGCGCCGCCTCGGCGACCGCCCGCTTGAGCTCCTCGATGCTCGACACGCCCCTCAGGTCGAGACCCTCGAGGGCCATACCCAGCGAGCCCATGTGGATGTGGGCGTCGACGAAGCCGGGGACGGCCACCGCGTCGCCGAGCTCGAGCTCATCGATTGGCAGCCCGCAGGCCCGGAGCTCCCGCGCCAGCCGCGCCGCCCTGGCGTAGTCGCCTGCGTAGAGGACCCGGTCCCCCAGCGTGACCAGCGCCTCCACCCTCTTCGCGGGCATGAAGCCCGTGTAGATCCTGCCCCTGATGAGCGCGGCCACGCGGCCCGGCCCCGCGCGCACCGCGGGCGCGGGCCCCGTAAAGGATGGCTGCCGGGTCGAGGCCGAACCACTCGCTGTACAGGAGCCTGCGGAGCACCCTCTCGACGAAGACCGCGCAGCGGTGGCCGAGGCCTAGCACGTGCTCGACGTACTCGTGGATGAAGCTCTCGTCGATGTACCAGACCGCCTCGTCCTCAACGTTCAGCCATCTAACGTTGACGACTATCCGGCCGTCCTCGTACCACGCCGCCCCGTCCCACTCCTCAACGACTATGTCGACGTCCGTCAAGGCCGTGGCCCCCGGCGGGGGTGGGGCGGGCTCACAGCGCTGCCGCCGGGGTATAAAACCTGGCTTGGAGGTCGATTGGGCGATTCGGATGGCTACGTATCGCATTGTCGGCGCTTGGCGGAGCTTAGGCCTGCCTAAACGCGGGCTGAGCCCCGGAGCCCCGCCCCGCTCAGAGCCTTATCACGGTGCCGACGGCGCCCCCGGCCAGGGCGCGCTCAACTGCGTCGAGCCTGCGGCCGTTGACGATTACGGCCTCAAGCCCTGCGCACCCGCAGCGCAGGAGCGCCTCGAGCTTGCGCCTCATGCCCCCCGTGACGTCGGGGGTCCCTGCGGTGCCCACCGCTCCCGAGCCCAAGAGCCTCTCCAGGCCCGCGCGGTCGAGGAGGGGTATTGGCCTGCCCCGCTCGTCCAGCACGCCGTCCACGTCCGAGAGGAACACGAGCCTCGAGGCGCCGAGGGCGCAGGCAGCCTCGACGGCCAGCTCGTCGCCCGAGATTATCGGCGCCTCGGGGGAGGGGTACACGTCACCGTAGAGGACGGGCGTCACGCCCGCGCTTATCGCGTCCCTCACCACCTCCCAGCGGCAGTTGGGCTTGAGCCCGCGGGGCC
>WAQM01000020.1 GCA_015520245.1 Pyrodictiaceae archaeon | reverse complement strand
CCATTATCTTCTTCGCGAGCTTCCTGGCCTCCTCGTGGAACCTCCTGGCGTCGTAGAGCTCGATCCTCCTGCGCCCGTAGACGAATATCGCCTTGACCTTCTTGGAGCCCATCACCGCGCCGAGGCCGGTGCGGCCGGCCGCCCTGTACCTGTCGTTCATGACCGCCGCTATCCTCGACAGGTTCTCGCCGGCCGGGCCGATAGCCAGGACGCTGCCCAGCTCCTCCCTCGTGTAGCCGAGCTCCTCCCTGATCCTGTGCTCGGTGTATATGACGCCGCGGCCCCAGAGGTGCCTAGCGTCGTGGAACTTGACCTCGCCGTCGATTATGCTGATCCACACGGGCTCCTCGCTCACGCCCTCGAGGACTATGCCGTCGTAGCCGGCGAAGCGGAGCCAGGGGCCGAACTGGCCGCCGCTGTTGGCGTCGCCGAGGATCCCGGTCAGCGGGCTCTTGCCGGTAACGTGGTAGCGGCCGGTGTCGACGGCGCCGGTGCCGGTCAGCGGCCCGGTCATGATGTAGAGCCTGTTCTCGGGGCCGAAGGGGTCGGCGCCCGGCGGGATCTCCTTGAGGGCCAGGTAGGCGGCGAGGCCGCGGCCGCCGAGGAACCTCCTCAGCGTCTTCTCGTCGATCTTCTCCTCGCGCACCCTCTGGCTCCAGAGGTTTATCCTCAGAAGCTTGAACTCCATGGGCGGGCCTACCTCTCGGCCCTGGTGGAGGTAGGGTGGGGATGGCGGCGGTATTTGACCCGATCGATCGTTAGCCCGGCGCTAGCCGGGCAGCCTGCGGTACCTGCGGCCCCCCAGCCGGCCCACCAGGGCGCCGTACTCGCGCTCGCGGAGGACGGTGACCACCTCGACCACGCGGCCGCGGAGCGCGTAGACGACCGCCACGCCGTTGCAGCCGAGGGTCAGGTAGACGTCGCGCTCGCGGTCGTAGGCGTGCTCGCAGGGCCTCCTCAGCGCCTCGGCGACCTCGGCGGGCGCGACCCCGCGCTCGCCCATCCTCCTCAGCGCGTGGGCCGAGAACCGGAGCAGGAGGGGGACCCCGTCGACCTCGACCGCGAGGGGGCCCACGGGGCCCACCGCGGCTAGGGCAGCGGCCTCTCCCAGTACTGGGCCATCCTCTCCCTCCTCAGCTTGAACATCACCCTCTCCAGGAACCTGTAGACGGTGCTATGCTGGCGCCCCTGGATGAGCATCTCTATCGCCTGCTTGGCCACGTTGGCCGACTCGTAGTCCCCTATTATGGCGACGTAGTTGTCGTAGACGGAGATGTAGGTGCCGGTCATCTCCTCTATGGTCCTCCGGGCCCTGCCCTGCTCACCTATGATCCTGCCCTTGATCCTCTGCAGGTGGTTGGGCGAGTCGCCGACGTACTGCTTGAGGTCTATGACCACCAGGATCTGGTCCTCGTCGAGCACCCTCATGGCCCTCTCCGGGCTGAAGCCGTAGGCCACGGCCCTGACGAACTCCTGCGCCTTCATCACCATGTAGGGCGGCACGTCCGGGGCCTCGGGCTCGATTATCACCATGCCGGTGTTGCTGTCCACCGTTATCCTGGTCCTCGTCCTCCTCATGACCTCCGTCTTCACCTTGCCGCCCTCCCCTATCAGCACGCCTATCCTGTCCGGCGGCACCTTGGCGTACAGCCTTAGCACACCCTGGACGCTCCTAGGGTAGGGCTGGGCGCCGGCCGGGGCGCCGCCCTCGCTCACCGCGCGCCACCCCCCGAGCCCGCGCGCCGGGCCGGGGAGATGAACGTGTTCAGCCCATGACTTAATAGGGGTTTCGGGGAGCGGTCACGCGAGGACCGGGGTGGAGAGCCTGGGCGGCCGGCGCGAGAAGAGGATCAAGGACAAGGACCTCTTCGAGACCGTTGAGGAGGTGTGGGACCGCCAGACGCTGCTCGCAGCCTACGAGGTGATGAGGAGGCTGAGGATAAGGAGGTTCGCCGGCGTCGTCAGCGCGGGCAAGGAGGCCAGGGTCTACCGGGCGGTGGGCCGCGGCGGCAAGGAGTACGCGGTCAAGATCTACCTCACGGTGACCGCCGAGTTCAGGAAGAGCATCCAGAAGTACCTCCTCGGCGACCCGAGGTTCCAGAACGTCGACATATCCAACACCAAGAAGCTGTTCTTCGCGTGGGCGCGCAAGGAGTACCGCAACCTCAAGAGGATGTGGGAGGCCGGCGTCCCCGTCCCTAGGCCCTACCTCGTCTACCAGAACATAATCGTGATGGAGTTCATCGGGCGCGACGGGCTGCGCGCCCCGCTCCTGCACGAGGTCTACCGCGAGCTGGGGGAGGACGAGCTGCGCGACGTGTACGAGCAGGTCATCGAGGCGTACCGCTGCATACTCTGCGGCGCGAGGCTGGTCCACGCCGACTTCAGCGAGTACAACATCATGCTGCTCGACGGCAGGATATACGTCATAGACGTGGCGCAGGCGGTGTCGCTGGACCACCCCAACGCCGAGGACTTCCTGCTCCACGACGTGTACAACATACACCGGTTCTTCGCTAGGGAGGCGGGCCTCGACGTCCCCGAGCCCAGGCAGATCCTCGAGGAGGTCAAGGCCTGCAGCAGGATGAGGTGCAGCCCCCGGCGCGGCGAGGAGGGCGATGAGGAGGGGTAGCCGGTATCACCGGCCCGCGGGGCCCGAGGCCTCCGGCCGGGCCGAGAGCCTGGCCGAAGGTGCGCGGGCGTGGCGAGGCTCAGGCCCCCGGTGCGCGTCGAGCTCCTCCAGTACACCGAGGGCTGCCCCAGGCTCGTGGCCGCCGCGGCGCGCATGACGATCTCGAGGAGGGGGCTCGGCGAGCTCGCCTCGATGCCCCCCGAGGAGGCCTCCAGGTGGATCCTCGAGCTGGTCAGGAGGGGGCACGGCAGCCCGCTCGAGCACTGCTCCTACACGTTCCTCGTGGAGTGCAGCCGCGTGTGCAGCCACCAGCTGGTCAGGCACAGGGTGGCCAGCTACACGCAGCACAGCATGAGGTTCAGCGAGGGCTTCGTGAGGGAGGCGGTGCTGGGGCTCTGCCGCGAGCTCGGCGTCGACTGCCCGGAGAGGCCCGGGGGCCCCGACGGCTACCGCGCCTACGCCGAGGCCGCCGAGAGGGCGAGGGGGCTTGAGCTCGGCATCAAGGCCTACCACGTGTCGGCGGCGTTCGTCGTGCCGCCCTCGCTGGCCCGCGACCCAGCCAGGCTGGAGGCCTACGTGGACTCGGTCCTGGCGTCCGTGGCGAGCTACTACAGGCTCCTGGCGTCCGGCGCGCCGCTGGAGGACGCGAGGTACGCGCTCCCCGCGAGCGTGAGGACCCGGGTCGTGGTCACGATGAACGCCCGCGAGCTCCTCGAGGATCTGCCTGGGCTCGGGGACGTCGAGGCCCGCCTCCCTCGCGAAGAACCGGTGTATGTTGTACACGTCGTGGAGCAGGAAGTCCTCGGCGTTGGGGTGGTCCAGCGACACCGCCTGCGCCACGTCTATGACGTATATCCTGCCGTCGAGCAGCATGATGTTGTACTCGCT
>WAQM01000019.1 GCA_015520245.1 Pyrodictiaceae archaeon | reverse complement strand
GGCCCCAGCCTTCTCGGCGTCCTCAGCCAGCTTGATCGGGTTCTCGTTGAAGCTCGGGTAGAACGGCATCCAGCCGGTCCTAACCGCCATGGCGAAGAAGTCGGCGGTGTGGCGATACCTCCTGACCTTCTCGCCGGCCGTGGGGGCCCACTGGGTGTCGAGGGTTAGGCCGTCGTACTTCCACTGGCCGCTGTGTATGTACCAGAACAGCGTGCTGGCCTGTAGCCGCGGCGGCCCCGTCCAGTCCAGGGCGAAGGCTATCGAGACGACGGGGGCGAGCGTGCGCAGCTTCTCGGTGCCCACGTAGTGGGACCAGCCGCCGCCGTGGCGCCCGACGCTGCCCGTCAGCAGCACGAGCAGGATGTAGGCGCGGTAGGCGAGCGCCTGGTGGTACCAGTGCATGACGCCGGGGCCGAGTATGAGCAGCGACCTACCCCTCGTCCTGGCCGCGTTCTCGGCGAACTCGCGCGCGATCTTTATGACGAGGTCCCTCGAGACCCCGGTGAACCTCTCCTGCCAGGCGGGCGTGTAGGGCTTGGGGTCGTCGTAGCCCTCGGGGTAGTCGCCCCCGAGGCCCGGCCTCTTCACCCCTAGGTGCGCCATCAGCAGGTCGAATACGGTGGTCACGAGCACCTCGCGCCCGTCTACGGTCCTCACCCTCTTGGCCGGCACCTCGCGCACCACTAGGCTCGGCTTGCCGACCTTGCCCCAGCCCTCGGGGTCGACGCTGAAGACGTCACCGAAGTACGGGAAGGCCACCGGCACCCGCTCGTCCTCGACGCCCAGCAGCGTCAGCAGAGGGTCGATCTTCTCGCCCGTGACCGCGTCCTCCATCTTGAGGTTCCAGCGGCCCTCCCTCCTCTCCCACCTGAAGCCTATGCTCCCGAGCGGCATCATGGGCTTCAGCTTCCGGGAGTCCATGACCAGCAGCTTCCACTCGGCCAGCTCCTCGCCCTGGTACTCCGGCAGCTGGGAGCCGCGCAGGAACCTGCCCGGCACGTAGTAGTCGCCGCGCCTCTCGAGGACGACCAGGAACGGAAGGTCCGTGTACTTCTTCACGTAGTCGACGAAGTAGTCGACGGTCCTGTCGACGTAGAACTCCTTGAGTATCACGTGCGCCATTGCTAGCGCTAGCGCGGCGTCGCTGCCGGGCTTGATGGGCACCCACACGTCGGCGAACTTCACGTGGTCGTAGTAGTCGGGGCTTATCACGACCACCTTGGCGCCGTTGTACCTGGCCTCCACGTAGAAGTGGGCGTCGGCGGTCCTGGTCGTGGGCAGGCTGGTGCCAGAGACGATGATGTAGGTGGAGTTGTACCAGTCGGCGCTCTCGTGGGTGTCGGTCTGCTCGCCCCAGACCTGCGGCGAGGCGAGGGGCAGGTCGTTGTACCAGTCGTAGAAGCTCAGTATGACGGCGCCCAGGAGGCCGGCGAGCCTCATGCCGCTGGCGAAGCTCACCATGGACATGGCGGGTATGGGGCTGAAGAACGCTATGCGGTCCGGCCCGTACTTCTTGATGGTGTAGACCACGGCGCCCGCGATAAGCTCCAGGGCCTCGTCCCAGCTGACCCTCTTCCAACCGCCCTTGCCGCGCGCCCTCTTGTACCTGCGCGCCTTCTCCGGGTCCTCGACGATGCTGGCCCACGCCTCAACGGGGTCGAGGCCGCGCCTGCGCGCCTCGGCGTACATCTCCCACAGGGCGCGCCTGACGTACGGGTACTTGACGCGCAGCGGGCTGTAGAGGTACCACGAGCTGCTGATACCCCTCTGGCAGCCGCGAGGCTCGTGCGGCGGTATGTCCGGGCTGATCAGCGGGTAGTCGGTGGCCTGAAGCTCCCAGACCACGAGGCCGTCCTTGACGTAGACCATCCAGCTGCACGACATCGAGCAGTTTACGCCGTGGCTGGAGCGCACGACCTTGTCGTAGCTCCACCTCTCGCGGTAGAACCTCTCCCACTCGCGCGACTCCCTCACGAAGCTGAACCACTTCACCGAGGGCATCCCACCAGTCACCCCGGCGGAGGGCTAGGGGAAAAAGGTTCCGCCGCGCCTCACCTCCGCCTCGTGGCCAGGTACACGGCCGCAGCCACGATCACGGCGATGGCGACGGCCGCGACCACGACCATCGCCAGCTCGGCGCCGCGGTCGCCGGGCCTCGCGGCCTCCGGGGCGGGCTTAGCCTCGGCAGCCTCGGCCTTCCCCCTCTCGAAGAGCTCGCGGAAGAAGTCCTCCAGCTGCCTCAGCTTGTCCTCCGGCGCCCCGACGTTCCTGCCCATGACCTCCATTAGGTGCGAGAAGTCGCGGAACATCTTCTGACCCATGTACTCGACGTCGCGGGCCGCATCATCTATCGTCGCGTACTCAGCCGGCCACTCCTCGCCCACCTCCTCAAGGACTTCCTCCCAGGGGGATGCAATACCGCCCTCGACGTGGCAGGTGTTGCACCTGAGCTCCTCGAAGAGCCTCCTTGCCTCCTCCTCGGTTATCGCGGCAGCCGCCAGCGCTCCGCAGGCAAGCAGCACGGCGAGCAATACCAGCGGGAGGGCCAGCCTCACGACCGGGCCGCCCGTGGGGGCCATGCCAGGCACCGGCTATAGGGACGTTGTCCCTAATCGATTAGGCCTAACGGGTAAGGGGTGTCCTACTTCTAGTGGGGCGCTGCAGCCGGCACATGGTGCCAGCTGATGGTAGAGGAGGTGCTCGTCAGGGCCGAGGAGATCAAGAGGAAGTACGGGCTCAGGGGCAGCCCCACGATGGGCCTGGTGGCGGCGACCCTGGGCTTCTTCGTCGGCTTCACGGCAGTCGCGCTCTACGGGCCCACCAGCAAGGAGTTCAAGGACCTCCTGGGGCTCACGGGCATCCTCGCCGGGCTCCTGGTGGCGGTGCCCCAGCTTACCGGGTCGCTGCTTCGCATACCGTTCGGCGCCTGGGTCGACAAGGTGGGCGGCAAGATACCGATGCTGACGCTGCTCGGCCTCTCGATAGTCGGGATGGCGGGCCTGACGTTCATACTCTACGCGTACTACCCCGCCAAGCTCACGATGGCCCACTACCCGCTACTGCTGCTGTTCGGCGCGCTCGCGGGCTGCGGCGTGGCGACGTTCTCGGTGGGCATACCCCAGACCAGCTACTGGTTCCCCAAGCGGAGGCAGGGCTTCGCCCTGGGCACCTACGCGGGCCTCGGAAACACGGCGCCCGGCTGGTTCACGCTGCTGATACCCGTGGTCGTCGCGGCCTACGGGCTGCCGGGCGCGTACGCGATATGGTTCGCGTTCCTGGTCGCGGGCACCGTGGTCTACGCCATCATAGCCCACGACGCGTACTACTTCCAGCTGGTGAAGAAGGGCGTCCCCAGGGACGAGGCGATAAAGCTGGCCAGGGCCCTCGGCCAGGAGCTCTTCCCCTCGGGCAAGCTGGTCGAGGCGCTCAAGCTGGCCGCGAGGAAGCTCCGCACGTGGGCGCTGGTCTTCCTGTACTTCACCTCGTTCGGCGGCTTCCTCGCCCTCACCACGTGGTTCCCGCTCTACTGGCGGGAGCTGCACGGCCTCGACGCGGTGACCGCCGGCCTCATCGGCGGCGCTGGCTTCACACTCATAGCGTCGTTCATAAGGGTGTTCGGGGGCTGGCTCAGCGATAGGATAG
>WAQM01000018.1 GCA_015520245.1 Pyrodictiaceae archaeon | reverse complement strand
GAGATGGAGCCCTACGCTCACGTTCCAGCCCACAGGCACCCCTGGGGGCACGGGATACTCGTCATCTCCGGCGTGCTGCGGGTGCGCGTGGGCGGCAGGGTCTACGAGCTCGACGAGGGGGGCTTCGCGCTCATACCCCCCGACGTGGAGCACGAGTACTGGTCCGGGCCAGCTGGGGCGCGCTTCATCTGCGTGGCCCCGGCGGAGGCCGGCGGCGGGGGTGAGGAGCCGTGTTTTGGCTGAGCGCGGGCCGTGATGCGGCCACGGCTGGCCGACCCGGCGAGGCTTATTCCCGGCGGGGGCCGGCTCCGCAGGCCGGCCCGCCCACCGCCGGAGGCCCCCGCGAACGCGGGGGTCGGTGAGAGGCGGCCACCCAGCTGCGGCGGGCACCATTAGCCCCCGCTCCTCACGGCCGTGGCCACCACCTCGCCGCCCTCGTAGACCACCTTCACCCTGACCAGCTCGACCGAGGCCGCGCCGAGCACCTCGGTCGTGTTCACGTACACCGTGTAGGCCTTTAGGGGCTCGAGGGTCGTCGGCGAGGCCGTTAGGGTGAAGGTCCTCCCGTCCACCTCGGCTACTGCCCTCTCGACCAGCGTGTCGTTAAGGTACAGCGCGTACAGGGTCACCGGCGAGGGCCCCGTGACGAGCACGACTATCGTGAAGTTGCTGGCGTTCACCGCCGCGTAGGCTATGTCGAGCGCCTGCTGGAGCGCGACCTCGTACCTGGCCTCCTCCATCACCAGCGTCGACGAGAGCCCCGTGAGCCACGACAGCATGCCTACCAGGAGGAGCGTCCCGGCCCCCAGGACTACGGCCGCGAGCAGGATCGCCGAGACGTGCTCGCTGACCGCCCGCAGGCGCATGGCCTCGCCCGCAGCGCAATTAGGGCTCGGCCCCGATTCAAGCGCCTCGCCGGGCCGCGGGCCCGCCCCCGCCCCGCCACGACGCCGGGCCCGCAGCGGGCGGCGGATGAGTGGCGGCTTCCCCCGCGGCTTACAGCCCCTCCAACTCCTTTAACCTCCCGCGCCGCCCGGGCCCCCAGGCACACAGCGGCTTGCCGGCGGTGCCGCCGCACGTCTACTACGCCTACATGGTGCTCTACGTCTCGGCCGCCGCGCTGCTGGTCCCGTCCCTGGTCGCGGCCTACCTGGGGGAGCTGCGGGTCTCAGCTTGGTTCCTGCCCCACGCGCTGGCAATGCTCGCCCTGGGCGAGGCGTGGAGGAGGCTGCTGAGGCCGTCGCGCGGCATGAGGCTCGACGACGCGGTCATAGTGGCCGTGCTGGCGTGGGTCACGGTGCCGCTCCTCAACGCGGCCCCGGTGTCAGCTGCCCTGGGGGTGCCGTTCCTAGACGCCTGGTTCGAAGCGGTGAGCGGCTTCACGACGACCGGGCTCACCGTGTTCACGGGGGAGCCGGACAGCCTGACTGGCACCTACGTGCCCTCCGTGGAGGAGCTGCCGCGCAGCATCCAGTTCT
Source organism: Pyrodictiaceae archaeon (assembly GCA_015520245.1). GTDB lineage: Archaea > Thermoproteota > Thermoprotei_A > Sulfolobales > Pyrodictiaceae > WAQM01. The sequence continues at coordinate 2,326 of WAQM01000018.1, read as the reverse complement.
GGCGCAGCTTCATCCAGTGGCTGGGAGGTGTCGGCATACTGGTCCTCTTCGCGGCCTTCGCCAGCGGGGGCGGCATACCCTCCCACCTCATAGGCATCGCTGAGGGGAGGTACGAGCACCTGGAGCCCAGCATAGCCAGGTCGGTAAGGGCGTTCCTGCTCGTCTACGCCGGGCTGACCGTGCTGGCCGCCGCGCTGTTCCTCGCCGCCGGCATGGGGCTCTACGAGGCGGTGAACCACGCGATGACCGGAGTGGCCACCGGCGGCTTCAGCGTCCACGACGAGAGCTTCGCCTACTACAACAGCCCGCTGGTGGAGGCGGCGGCGGTCGCGGTCATGGTGCTGGGGGCGCTGAACTTCGCCGACCAGTACGCGCTCGTGCGCAGCGCGTCGCTGAGGATCCTCAGGAACCCGGAGACCCTGGCTATGGTCGTGATCATAGCGCTGCTGAGCTGCCTTGGCGCCGCTCTCCTCGCCCTTCGCGGCTACGACGTGCTGAGCGCCCTGCGCTACTCCGCGTTCCAGTTTGTGTCCGCCGTCACCGGCACCGGCTTCCAGACCATGGACTTGAGCGGGGCCCCGGAGGACTTCAAGCTGCTGCTCACAGTCGCGTGCCTCCTCGGCGGCAGCATAATCTCAACGACCGGCGGGATAAAGATGTTCAGGCTCGTGATCCTCGTGGCGAGCTTCAAGTGGATATACGAGGAGTTCGTGTCCGTGCCCGGTCGCATAGTCGTGAGGAAGCTCGGGGGCCGCTACGTGGGGATGCGCGAGCTGCAGCAAGCGGTGGCCATAGTGGCCCTCTTCATCTCCTGCTGGGTGGCCGGCACCCTGGCCGTCTACGTGCTGGCCCCCGGCGCGAGGATAGTCGACGTCGGCTTCGAGGTGGCGAGCGCCCTGGGCAACGTCGGGCTCAGCACGGGGCTCACCGGGGCCTCCATGCCTGCCGCCGCCAAGCTCGTGCTCATAGCGCTCATGAGCCTCGGCAGGCTGGAGATACTGCCGTACCTCCTGGCCGTGGTGGCGGCCGCCTCCCAGGCTAGGCTTCTACTTGCGCGGCGGCACCGGCTGAGGAGCTGGAGGCGACCGCCTCGACCCCCAGCAGCGCCTCTATAGGCCTCTTCACGCCCTCGCGGAGGGCCTTCAGGAGCTTCTCCGCGGCGGGCGTCGCCGTGTAGAGCTTGTGGCTCCCCTTCACGTACACGGGCTCGACGACGCCGAGGGCCTCGAGGCATTGGATGTACGCGAGCACCGTGTACCTGGGCAGCCCCGTCTCGACCACCACATCGCTCGGCGCGACCAGCTCCCTCGAGGTCACGACCTCGAGTATCCTGATGAGCCTGAGCCTGGCCTGCAAGAGCAATGCCCCTGGGGGCTCCTACCGGCGAGGCGCCTAGAGGCCCCCCGGAGCCCGTAACACCTAGTCGCCGCGCTCGAGGAGCGCCACCACCGCGGCATGGTCCGAGTAGTCCAGCCACGCCACGACCACGTCTACGACCCTCAGCCCGGAGCCCCGCAGGACGCCGACGTAGTCGATGGTCTTGGGCTCCTCGCCGTAGCAGCAGGTCGGCTCGCTGCCGGGCCGCGGGTGGAGCTCGTAGTGGCGCCCGAGGGCGTCGACAGCATCGCCCCGCTCCTCGTTGAGGTCGCCGCAGACCACGAGGGCCCTCGGCTCGCGCATGGCCAGGTCGAGCAGCGCGCGCGCCTGGACGCGCCGCTCGTCCGGGTCGAGCCCCAGGTGGAAGGACGTCACGACGAGCTCGCCGGCGGGGGTCGACACGAGCACCTTGACCGCCGCCCTCTGCTCGCCCCTGCTCGGCAGCTTGACGGCCTCCAGGACGGCGAGCGGGTACCTAGACGCCACGGCCACGCCGTAGACGCCCTCTATGGCTGGCGCGTAGGCCACGTTGAGCCCGTAGGCGGTTTTGAGGAGCAGCGGTAGGTCCATGAAGGCGCTCGACGCCCTGCCGGCGTCGACCTCCTGCATGCACACTACGTCTAGCGTCGAGGCCAGCGCCGCGACCTCGACCGCGTTTAGCTCCCCGCCCGGGGTGAAGCCCTGGTGCACGTTGTAGCTCGCGACGGCGAGGGGGCGGCCCTCGAGGGCTGGGGCCCCACCGGGGTACGCCGTGAGGGCCGCCGCCAGCGCGGCCCCGTGCAGCGCGGCTACCAGCACCAGCAAGCCGAGCCAGAGCCGCGGCGGCTGCGGCCTAAGCTCCTCAAGCTTAACGTGGCTGGCCGAGGGCACCAGCAGGCTCGCCACGAGGCATGCGAGCACCGCGTAGACCAGCTCCATCCTGTCGGCGAGGGGCCAGAGGCCTATGTAG
>WAQM01000017.1 GCA_015520245.1 Pyrodictiaceae archaeon | reverse complement strand
GATACGTTAGGCCCTTCCCGGCCGAGGAGCTCCGGGAAAGTATTGGCGGGAAGAAGCTCGTGCTCGTCTTCGACAGGTCCGTGTCGACCGGGTCCACGGGCCAGCTCTTCCCCGAGGTCGCGGCGGCGCTGGACCCGCGCCCCTCCATGGTGGGCGTTGTCGCTGGGGTGGGCGGCGTCGACGTCGCCCCCGAGGACTTCGCCAAGATAGTGGCGAGGTTCGCGGCCGAGTACGAGGAGCGGGGTCACGTATTTCGGAGGATGGTATGGTACCACGCCGGGAGGCTCCTTGAGCTAGCACCCTGAGGCCCGGGGGTGGGCGGTATGGCGATCAGCATCCGGGCCCTGCCCCGCAAGAAGTACGTATTGCCCGGCAATGCGGCCTGCCCCGGCTGCCCCGAGACCATGGGGCTCAGGTTCGTGGGTATGGCGCTTGGGGACAAGGTGGTCCTCGTGGTGCCGGCGGGCTGCAGCTCCGTCATCCAGGGCCTCGGGCCGAAGTACGGCATGTCGATGCCGATACTCAACATAGTGTTCGCGGCGGGGGCTGCGGCAGCTTCCGGGGTCGCTGCGGCGCTCCGCATTCGGGGCCTCGAGGGCCACGTCGTGGTCTGGGCTGGCGATGGCGGGACGGCCGACATAGGCTTCCAGGCCCTGAGCGCGGCGGCTGAGCGCAACGAAGACATAATCTACATCTGCGTGGACAACGAGGCCTACATGAACACAGGCATACAAAGGAGCAGCCTCACGCCGTACGGGGCGTGGACGACCACGACGCCGGCGGGTAAGAGAGAGCACAAGAAGCCAATGCCACTGATAATGATCGCGCATAGGGTTCCCTACGTGGCGACGGCCAGCGTGGGCTACCCGTGGGACTTCATAGCGAAGCTCAGGAAGGCGGCCAGGATACGCGGGTTCAAGTACATACACCTCCACGCTCCGTGCCCGGTGGGATGGAGGTTCGACCCTTCGCTGACGGTGAGGGTGGCAAGGCTCGCCGTGGAGACCGGGATGTGGATACTCTATGAGTACGAGAACGGGCGGCTAAGGCTCAACCCGCCCAGCGACAAGCTGGTTGATAAGTCAAAGAGGAAGCCGCTGGTCGAGTACCTCAAGCTGCAGGGGAGGTTCAGCCACCTACTCAAGAACCCCGAGGAGCTGAGAAAGCTTGAGGAGTACGTCGATGCTATGTGGGAGGAGGTGATGAGGCTGGCGAGCGGCTAGCCGAATATGTTGAGGGCGACGATTACCGCTATGAAGGTGATAGTGGCCGCTAGGACGTGTATCGGCCTTATCTTCACCAGCGACTCCTCCTCCTCGTAGAAGGCGAGGAGGCCGGCTGCCGTTACGACAGTGGGCCTTTCGCCCCCGCCGCGCCTGCCCCTTTCGTCGCTAGCCGCCCTCCTCTGCGCTCGCTTGCCGGGCACCCCAGCCTCCCCTGTGCAGGGCAGGCCCCGCACCTTTAAGGCCTGGGCGCCCGCGGCGGCACGCTACAACGAGGTGAGGTCGTGTGAGGCTACGCTGCGTCCAGGACGAGATGAGGAGGATGTACTTCGACCGCGACAGGGAAAGGGGGCTCTTCGCCACGTTTGCCTGGCTCGTTGAGGAGGTGGGGGAGCTGGCTGAGGCGCTGCTATCGGGCGACAGGGACAGGATAGCCGAGGAGCTGGCGGACGTGCTGGCGTGGACGTTGAGCGTGGCCAACCTCGTGGGAGTGGACGCTGAGGAGGCCATGAGGCGCAAGTACGGGCTCGACGCCTGCGTGGCCACCTGCTCGGGCCCGGCCTCTACCTCCTCTTGACGGTGGCCACTATAGCCTCGGCGCGCTGGGGGTCCCGCTCGACTACGGTGCCTATGACCACGGCGTCCGCCCCGGCCTCGACGATCGCGGCTGCGGCCGCGGGCTCACGTATCCCGCCCCCCACGATGAGCACTGAGTGCTCCAGCCCCCGGCGCGCCGCCTTAACAGCCTCGAGGGGCACGGGCCTCGGGGCCCCCGAGCCGGCCTCGAGGTAGAAGAAGCGGAGCCCGAGCATCTCGGCCGCCATGGCGTAGGC
>WAQM01000016.1 GCA_015520245.1 Pyrodictiaceae archaeon | reverse complement strand
GTTTAAACCCCCCGCCCCGATGTCCCCGGCTGAGACATGGGGCGGTGCGGCGGTCGTCTAGCCTGGACTAGGACGCCGGCCTGCCAAGCCGGAGATCCCGGGTTCAAATCCCGCCCGCCGCACCACTTCTCCGCTCGCTCCACGCTAGTAACCGGCACTCCGCAGGGTGCCTGCCGCAGGCCTCCCTCCCAGGCTAGCAGTGGTAAGCGCGGAACGCGAATGTAGGGGCTGGAGGTGAGGAGCGCAGCTTCGCTGGCGCGATCGTGGTGCGCAGCGAATGGCTGCAGTGATGGGGGCGCCTCCAGCTAGTCGTACCCAACAGCTCTGCCCGCGTCTCCTCCCGGAAGTTCCATGCCTGCCCCTCCGCATCGCGAGCTTGGAGGCCCCAAGGCGCCGGGGGTAATCCTTAAAGGCTGCATGAGCGCGGACCCCCCGGGGGTGTGGGGTATGAGCATTGGCGTCGTGAGGCCAAGGCCGGAGCCGAAGCCGGGTAAGCCGCGCGTCTACGGCAAGCACGTCTACGGCAATCTCTACGACTGCGACGTCGAGGTGCTCAAGGACGAGGAGAGGCTACGCCAGATTACCATCAAGGCCGCGGAGGTGGGCAACATGACGCTCCTCGACGTGAAGTCGTGGAAGATCGGCGAGGGCGTGAGCGTGGTGGCCATAGTCCTGGAGAGCCACATAGCCATACACACATGGCCGGAGTACGGGTTCGCCACAGTGGACGTCTACAGCTGCGGGCTTCACACTGACCCCGAGGCGGCCTTCGACTACATCGTCAGGATGCTCAGGCCGCGGCGCGTCCAGAAGGGCGTCGCCGACAGGTCCTTGGAATAGTATTCGCCTGGCGCCAGTCTCCCCTAACCCCGCGCGTTTCTCCCCCGCCCTCTACCTGATCGCCTCCCGGAGCCTCCCTAGCCTTGAGCCGATCACCTCGCGCGCCCTCCTGCACGCCTCGCTGCCCACGTACAGGTGCTGGCCGCCGTCGACGACTATGTTGCCCGCGGAGATCAGCGTCTCCGTCCTGGGCGTTGACGTGGCCAGCTGGTGAACGGCTTCCTGCGGGTCGACGACCATAGACGGGGGCTCGCTGCCGTCAACGACCAGGACGAAGGCTTCGCCTCCCGGCGTCAGCGGTGTGGTGCCGCGGAGCACACGGTAGGGGGTATACATTAGGGCCTCTAGGGCCCGGTCCGCGTGAGGATTCAGCTGCCTATTCACGCTTAGCCAGGGCTGCACTACGCTCATCGTGGCCGGGCTGGGGCTGGGCGATAGCATACTGTAGCTCACATCAATGTAGGTCCGGCCCGCGGCGATCCTAGCGCCGTCCGGTCCCAGGACGGCGACGAGGTCAGCGCCAGCCTCCTCGGCGGCCCTCCGTGCGGCGCCGACCTCCCCGTCACCGCACGCGGCGACGCCGACGCCGCGCCCCGCCCCCAGCTCCCTACGGGCCTCCTCGGCTCTGCTCACGGCGTCGCGCCAGCTCAGCCCGCAGAGCGGGATGACCACCACGCCCTGGAGCCCCGAGTCGGCGAGCGCCCTCGAGACAGTGCTATGGTTGAGAGCCAGTGCTACGACGAGGCCGTAGCCCTGCATGGACAGCTCGTAAAAGCCCATGAGGGAGGAGTAGTAAGACAGCTCGTCGTCGTCCTCTAGCAGCGCCCTCACCCTGCCCGCGACCATGTCGAGAACGCTCACGCCCCGCTGGCGGAATGCGTAGGCCTCGGGAGCGACCAGCAGTGCCGCCGGCGCGGGGAGGACGACGCGCCCCTCGCCGCCTATCAGCGTGTCGGCCAGCTGGTAGTCCTCGGGGGGGTCACCCTCGCCCAGCGCCTTCACATACCTGCCCTCGACGTAGACGTACCCCCTCTCGATGACACGGTTGCTCGTCACGATCGTGGAGTCCACTACCAGCACGCGGAGGCTCACGTCACATCCCCTCGCACACCCACTCGCTCGTCACCCTTATGGCGGACGGGACGCAGACAGCCATGCAGCCCACGCAGGCCATGCAGCGTACCGCGTCGCGCAACACCGGGTAGCCCTCGCTGTCCGCGGCCAGCGCGTCGGCCGGGCACAGCTCAACGCACAGCATACAGCGCGTGCACCTGGTGCGGTCGACCACCACGCCGCGGACGACGATCCTGCAGCGGGCTCTAGTGGGTTGGGTCAAGGGGGCGCCCGCCCGAGTTGTGCACCCGAGATCGGACCCGGCGCCATATCACCCCGCGCGGGGTTCATCCTGTCCGCCGGGCCACCACCCCCCGCCGCTTCTGATTCGCAGCGAGAGCGGGGGGTTAGGCTCTACCCCGCCTCACGGGCTACTTTTTGCCCCCCTACCACCGCGAGGCGGGGGGTGCTGGGTGGGGTACCTCTGGCAGCCCCCTAGGGACGTGATCCAGGAGGCCAACGTGACTCGGTTCATGGAGAGAATCGGGGTCAAGAGCTACGCCGACCTCGTCAGGAAGAGCATAAGCGACTACCGGTGGTTCTGGTGGAACCTGCCCGAGTGGCTCGGTGTCGAGTGGTTCCGCGAGCCCCGCGAGCTCGTCGACTTGTCGCGGGGCCCGGAGTGGGCCAGGTGGTACGTGGGCGGCCGCATCAACTTGTCCTACAACGTCCTCGACCGCCCGGTTAGGATGGGGCTGGGCCACCTCGAGGCGTTCACGTGGGTCGGCGAGGACGGGGCAGTCAGGAGGTTCACCTACCGCGAGCTGCTCGACGAGGTAAGCAGGTTCGCCAACTTCCTCTTAGAGGAGGGGGTGAGGCCGGGCGACGTGGTGGCGATATACGGCCCCATGGCGCCCGAGTCCATTGTGGCAATGTTGGCCGCGATCCGGGTGGGCGCGATAGCCGCGCCGATATTCTCAGGCTTCGCTGCGCCGGCGGTTGCGGAGAGGTTGAGGATGAGCGAGGCCAAGGTGCTAGTGACGTTCGACGGCTACCTGCGCCGCGGGAGGAGGGTGCTCCTCAAGCCCGAGGCCGACAAGGCGGTGAGGATGGCGGGCCGCCCCGAGCGCGTGGTCGTGGTGAGGAGGCTGGGATCGGACGTGCCGTGGGACGACGATCGCGACGTGTGGTACCACAATGCGGTCTCGGGCAAGAGGCCCTCAGCCGAACCCGTTGAGGTCGACGCGGAGCACCCAGCGCTCCTCCTCTTCACCTCGGGCACCACGGGCAAACCGAAGGGCGCCGTCATAAGCCACGCTGGCGCGCTGCTCCAGCCCGCCAAGGAGCACTACTTCAACCTGGACATCAAGCCGGGCTGGGAGCAGCCGGGCGACAGGCTCTGGTGGATCACCGACCTGGGCTGGATGATGGGGCCCTGGCAGGTAATCGGGGCGCAGTTCCTCGGGGCTAGCCACCTCGTCGTCGAGGGCGCCATAGACTACCCCGACAGCGATCGCGTGTGGAGGCTGATCCAGGACTTCCGAGTCACGCACTTCGGCTTCGCGGCCACGGTCGCCAGGATACTCAAGCGGATAACGCCGCGCGGCTACGAGAAGTACGACTTGAGCAGTCTGAGGGTCTTCGGCAACACGGGCGAACCGATAGACCCTGACACGTGGATGTGGGTCGTCAGGGAGGTGGGCGAGGAGAGGAGGCCGATGATAAACCTCAGCGGGGGGACCGAGATCTTCGGGTGCTTCGTCCTGCCCAGCCCCGTCGTGCCGCTGAAGCCGTCGACCTTGTGGGGCCCCGGGCTCGGCATGGACGTGGACGTCGTGGACGACGCGGGCAGGCCCGTGCGCGGCAGCGTTGGCTACCTGGTGGCCAGGAAGCCCGCTCCGAGTATGACGCGCGGCCTCTGGCGTGACCCCGAGAGGTACATCAAGACCTACTGGAGTCGGTTCCCCGGCCTCTGGTTCCACGGTGACCTGGCGCTGATAGACGAGGACGGCTACTGGTTCATACTCGGGCGCGCCGATGACGTGATAAAGGTGGCGGGCAAGAGGATTGGCCCTGCCGAGGTCGAGGCGGCTGTGAACGAGCACGCGGCGGTCGCGGAGTCAGCCTGCGTAGGGGTCCCCCACGAGGTGAAGGGCGAGGTCATAGCATGCTTCGTGATCCTAAAGCAGGGCTACGAGCCCAGCGGCAGGCTCGCCGATGAGATCAAGAGGCTTGTGGCGGAGAGGCTCGGTAAGCCGTTCACGCCGGAGTACGTGGTGTTCGTGGACGACCTGCCGAGGACGCGGAGCGGCAAGATAATGCGCCGGGTCATAAGGGCTGCGGTCCTCGGGCAGCCGCTCGGCGACGTGACGACGCTCGAGAACCCCGAGGCTGTTGAGCGCGTACGGGAGGCGGCTCAGCGGGCCGGCCTAGCGCGGGGGTCTTGAGGGCCCACGGGCACATCGGTCTAGCGCTACTGCTACTATCGCTACTGACCCTGGCGACGGCCTGCGCTAGCGGCAGCCCGCCGGGCCCACGCCTGCTGCTCGCGGTGGCAGCCGCGCTGCCCCTATCCCTGCTGCCCGACGTCGACCTCAAGATCAGAGTCTCCAAGCACCGGGGGCTATCCCACAGCCTGATGGCGGCAGCCATCGTGGCCGCGCTCGCCGCGCTGGCTTACCCCGAGCCTTCGCTGAGGCACTACGTGTTCGCGGCGGCTTTCGTGTCGTTCTATTCCCACGTGCTGGGCGACGTCATAAGCGTAAGGCCCGTGCCGGCGCTCTATCCCGT
>WAQM01000015.1 GCA_015520245.1 Pyrodictiaceae archaeon | reverse complement strand
GACCAGCAGCGCCCCGACGACCTGGTCTCGGCTCACCCTGGCCACCCGCGCCGGCCCGCCAGGGCCCGGGTTTAAGGCGGGCTCGCGCCCACGCGGCCGCGAGGCGATATAGCCGGGGGCCCGCGGCCCCACCGGGGCCCCGCCGTGGCCCGGGTAGGCGTCCTGGTGGTCACGGGCCCCCTGGAGCCCGAGGTCTACGTGGGCCGCAGGGTCGAGGAGGCGCTGAGGCGCGCCCTCCCCGAGGCCGCGAGGGGCGTCGACCTGGTGTTCGCGGGCCTCGCCTACAGCAACGAGGCGGCCGCCGAGGCCGCCAGGAGGCTCCGGGGGGAGGCCCAGGGCCTGCTGGTGGTCGCGGTCACCGGCGGCACCGACGGCATGATATACGGCGCGGTCAGGGAGTTCGGGGGGCCGAGCCTCGTCTACGCCAGCACCAGGCTGAACGCGCTCGCGGCCGCCCGCGAGGCGCTCGCCGCGCTTAGGAGGGAGGGCGGCGCCCGCTTCCTGCTCGAGGCGGGCCCCCTGCACCCGATCGAGGAGGCGGCGTCCAGGATCGCGCGGCGGCTGCGCGTGCTCGCCGGGGTCGCGGGCCTGAGGGGCTCGAGGCTGGGCCTGGTGGGCGAGCCGGAGCCCTGGATACTGACGCGCCCGAGCCCCGATGACCTGCGCGAGGTGTTCGGCGTCGAGCTCGTCAGGGTGCCGTGGGACGAGATGCTCTCGGAGGCCAAGGCGGCGCCGGCGGACGCGGTGTCCTCGAAGGTCGGGGAGCTGAAGAGGACGTTCCCCGTGGTGGAGGTGAGCGACGCCGTCCTCGAGATAGCGGTCCGCGTGTACCTCGGCCTACGCAGGGTCGTGGAGAGGCACCGGCTCTCGGCAGTGGCGGTCGAGGCCCGCGACATGCTCGTCGAGGAGCTGAGGGACTGGGGCCCCTACCTGGCCGTAGCCCTGCTCAGCGACGAGGGCGTGCCGGCCGACTACGAGGGCGACGTGGAGGCCGTGCTCACGAAGCTGCTCGTCCACGCGGTCACGGGGAAGCCCTCGTTCATGGCCAACATAACGGACGTGGAGGGCTCGGCGGTCGTGCTCTCGCACTGCACCGTGCCGCCGAGCATGGTCGACCCCGAGCGCTCGGCCCTCGTGCCCTACTTCGAGACGGGGAGGAGCGTGGCGATAAGGGGCGTGCTCAGGGAGGGCGAGCCCGTAACCCTGGCCCGCGTGGGCGGCCGCGGCTGCCGCGAGATCTTCGTGGCGCGGGGCAGGATCATCAGGGGCTCGCTGGGGCGCAGCGACCTCTGCAGGACCCAGATACTCGTCGACGTCGAGGGCGGGGCCCGCCTGCTCCTCGAGGAGCCCCTCGGCAACCACACCGTCGTGGTCTACGGCGACCACGCGTCCGACCTGCTGGCTGCGGCGAGGCTGCTAGGCCTCCGCCCCCTCGCGCCGGCCGCGTAGCGCGTCGGCCGCGAGCACGAGCGAGGCGAGCGAGGCGGCCGCGTAGCCCCCGCCCATCCCGTACCAGGCCGCCAGCGCGGCGGCCAGCGCCCGCGCGGCCGGCCCGCGGGCGGCGAGCGGCCACAGGGGGTGGACCCCGGTCCCCGCCAGCGCCGTCGCCAGCGGCAGCAGCGCCGCCCTGAGGCCCCAGAGGGGGCGCCAGGAGCAGGCCAGCGCGGCGAGCGCCAGCGACGCCGCGAGGCCGGGGGAGGGCGGCAGCTGGCCCGCAGCGGCCAGCGAGGCGGCGAACCCGGCGAGGGCGGCCGCGCAGGCCCCGCGGCCCCCCGCCAGCAGGGCGGCCGAGGGCCCGGGGAGCGCGAGGCCCGCGGCCAGCCACGAGGACCTCGGGGCCCCCAGGGCGTGGAGGGTCATGACGAGCGGCACCGCGACCGAGGCCGCGTAGGATCCGCCGTGGCCGGCGGCGAGCGCGACCGCGACCAGCGCGGAGGCGGCGGGGTCGCCGGGGCCCAGGAACGCGTAGGCCAGGTAGAGGCCGGCGGCGATCCTGGCCAGGTCGCCCCAGGCCCCCGACGCCTCGGCGG
>WAQM01000014.1 GCA_015520245.1 Pyrodictiaceae archaeon | reverse complement strand
GACTGCGACCCACGTGAAGTAGGTCACCCTGCCGCCGCCCCAGTACAGCGCGCCCGGGTAGCTTACATCCGGTTCGAACCCGCGGACGCAGAGCCCCCGATCGATGTAGCGCAGCGCGGCCCCTACCGCGTCCACCCCGTCGGCGCCCAGGAGGCCCACCGCGAGGCCACCCCGGTAGGGGTTGGGGTACACGATGAGTAGCGCCCTGCGGGAGCCGCCCGGCACCACGACCTCCCCGGCGACCGGCTTCGCCACGCCGAACCCGTAGATCTCGACCCCGCTGACAGGGATGCCGCCAGCGCACCCCTCGCCCACCACGATAACCTCCAGCACCGGGACGCCGCAGCCGCCCTCAGCCACGTAGACCGCTGCGCGCCCTGGCAGCAGCATGCACCGCAAGGCCTCGCCCGCGGGCTCCGGCCGCAGCACCTCGAGGTAGTAGAATGCGAGCACCGAGGCGGCCACCGCTAGGGCGAGGGCGGCGATTGCCTTAGCCGACACGGCCCACCACCGAGGGCCCCCGAACATGTATGGGACCGGATTACGCGTTAATTTCAGCTGCCCCGCGGCGCCGCGGTGGGGGCGCCCACCGGGCGGCCGCTGGCCGTGCCGGTCACTCGGGGGGCCTCGGGCGCGACGGCCTGAACCCGGTTAGCTCCCTGATGCGCTCGTAGAGCCTGCCGACGTCGGCGTAGCTCGGGGGCGATCTCAGCCCGCAGAGCCGGGCCCTAGCCGAGATAAGCTCCCGGCCGCCGTCGTACTCCAGCACCACGAGCTCCACGCCCTCTAGCCTACCCGGGCCGTCGTACTCGAGCCCCTCAAGCCGCTGGTAGGCGAGGGCCACGCGGCGCCCCGCGTAGGTCACCTCGAGCCTCTCGCCGCTGCCCCTCCAGCCCGGGACGTACAGGTCCATCGAGAGCAGGTAGCAGCCGGTCGCCGCCTCGGGGATCACGACCACCCGGTAGAACGTGTCGTACCAGTACTCCTTGACGCCCAGCGGCGCCTCGACGACCTTGGGCTGCTCGCGCACGCGGTACCCAGCGGCCCCCATAGCCGCTACCGCCTTTCCACGAGCCACGGGTTGTAGACCGCCAGCTCCCTGCCGCAGAACGGGCAGCGGTACCTGAGCCTCTTGGCGTCCGAGGGGCAGAAGTACGCCTCGTACTTCTCCTCGCAGTACCTGCAGACGTAGGTTAGGTCGGCCGTGAGGTCGAGTATCCTGGCGCACACACGGCACTTGACGGTTATCCAGCCCTCGTGGCCGGACGCATTAACCCCCTTGAGGCCGGCCGTCGACATCGCGTGGCCCCGGCGCTCGCCGGCCCCCACCCTCTTTTAAAGGCTGAGCTGCCCCGGTGGCGCCGGTGCGCGCCGTGCAGCCCCTGAGGGCGCCGGTGCTGGTGCTGGACGCTGGAGTCGTGGCCTCGGAGCACCCGCTGGCCAGCATCGCCGCCGCCAAGGTGCTCGAGGCCGGCGGCAACGCCGTAGACGCCGCGGTCGCCGCCAGCTTCGTGCTGGCCGTAACGCTGCCCCACCTGGGGGGCGTGGGTGGCGACTTCTTCGCCCTGGTGCGCGGCCGCGACGGCGCTGTCAGGTTCTTCAACGGCAGCTGCGGCGCGCCCCGCCGGCTGACGCTCGACCTCCTCGAGGAGCGCGGGCTAGGCGCCGTGCCGGAGAGGGGGCCGCTCTCGATCAACGTGCCGGGGATGGTCGAGGGCCTGCACCTCATGTGGAGGAGGCTCGGCACCCTCGAGTGGCGGAGGCTCGTAGAGCCCGCCGCCGAGCTGGCGGAGAGGGGGTTCCCGGCGAGCTATAGCCTGGCGCGCTCCGTGGAGGCCAACCGGGAGCTGCTGGCCGCCGACGAGGGCTCGCGGAGGGCGTACGTTCAGCAGGTTTCGGGTGTCGGCTCGCCGGTGAGGCTCCCCGGCCTCGCAAGGCTGCTAAGGGTGGTTGCCGAGGACCCGAGGGCCTTCTACGAGGGCGAGCCGGCGGAGGCCATAGCCAGCTACGTGCAGCAGCTGGGTGGCGTGCTGGACGCGGACGACATGGCCTCGTGCAGGGCCGAGGAGGGCACCCCCATCAGCATCGAGTATCGCGGGATCACAGTGTACGAAATGCCGCCCAACACGCAGGGCGTGGCCACGCTCCACGCGCTAGCGCTGTACGAGGAGCTGGGCGGCGGGCGGCGTCGCGGCTCGCGCGAGTGGGTCGAGCTCCTCCTATCGATATTCAACGTCGTGTACTGGGCTCGCGACACGTACGTCGCGGACCCGCGCTACATGAAGGTCGGCGTTGAGGAGCTGCTGTCCAGGCGATTCATCTCCGAGCTCGCGGAGAGGGCCAAGCAGCCGCCCTCGGTCGGGGCGGTGCGCGGAGACGGTGACACCACGTTCTTCGCGGTGGCCGACCGTGAGGGCAACGTTGTGGCCGGGATACAGAGCCTCTTCCACCCATTCGGCTCGGGGGTCACCGAGCCGAGGTTCCAGGTCACCCTCAACTCGAGGGCCTCCGGCTTCACCGCCGCGAGGGGGCACGTCAACGAGCCCGCGCCGGGCAAGAGGCCGCTACACACGCTCTCGGCCGTCATCCTCGAGGAAGGCGAGCGCGTCGTAGCGCTGGGGCTCTCGGGCGGCCACTATAGGCCCCAGCTCCACCTCCAGCTCGTTACCGCGATCGTCGACGAGGGGCTCGGCGTCCAGGAGGCGATCGAGCTGCCCAGGTTCGTGTGGAGGCCGGGCACGCGCCAGCTCGTAGCCGAGCAGGGGATCAACGCCTTCGTGCCCGGCTTCGAGGTCGAGCTGAGGAGGTACCCCTCGAGGCTCGGCGTAGCGGCCGCGGTCGAGGTGAGGGGCAGGTTTAGGGGTGGGTACGTCGACGTACGCGGCGACGGGGCCGCGGTGGCTGAGGCTTGGCGCGCGCTGGCCTAGCCCTGCTGGCGGTCGCGCTGGCCGTGCTTGCAGCCGCACCCGAGGCCTCAGCTCAGACACTCCAAGCCTCGTGCAGGGTCGAGCCCCTGGACTGCGCGCCCTACGGCTGCCTCGCCGTCGAGCTAGAGGCGGTGCTGCCGGGCACGCCCCTAGGGGGCCTCGTGAGCTTCGCCGCCGTAGGGCTCGAGTTCGAGCTCCAGCGGTTCAGCCTCAGCGTCGTGCTGATGGGGCTAGTGGACGCCGGCGTGGGCGAGCTCGCGGTAGGGCCGTGGCGTATCCGCTACGCGGGCCCGGCCGCCGAGGCGCCGCCCTGGCTCGCGGAGCTGGCGCTCGGCGGCTGTGGCGCCAGGAGAGTCGGCCCCGCTGCCTACGCGCCGACCACGTGCCGGCTGGTCAACGTGACGGTGGAGCTGACCTCTAGGTTCCCCCAGCCCACCGTGAGCCTAACGCTCGAGGGCTACGGGGCGCCCAGCCTAACGAGGCTCCTAGGGGCCCTCCTGGGCTCCGCGCGCCTCTACGGCCACGCACTCGACGCCCTGCGCTACCTGGACCTCGAGGCCCCGATCCCCCTCGCAGCTGGCTGGCTCGCCGCGCTGAGGGCCGGCGCGGCTGTCACCACGCTCGAGGTGAGGCTCACCTTAGTCTACCCGGCCTACCTGGTCGAGGCCGTGGCCGCCGGCCTGGCCCGGGCGGGCTGCAGCGTGGCTGCCGACCCCCTGCCCCCGAGGCTCCTCGCCCTACACCCCATAGTGCTCAGGGCCCTAGAGGGCGTCAACATGGCCGCCGCCGAGGCGCTAAGGGAGGGCCGGCCGGCGCTCATGCTCGTCAGGATGGCCGAGATGTGCGCGGAGCTCCGCGAGCAGCCGCCCGCGCCGGGCGAGGCCCCCGCGCTCGCCGCGCTCTGCGCCCTGGAGCCGCTCGACCCCTACGGCATCGTATTCCAGGTCGACATGTCTGCGTACACGCGGCTGGTCGCGCTGGCCGCGGCTAGCCACTCAAACCTCACGCCGCTGCTGGCCCTGCTCGAGAGTGGCGAGGCCGGGAGGGCGGAGGCCGGCGTCAGCCCCGACCTGCTACCGGCCGGCGCGCTGCCGCTGCTGTACCACGTCGTGCCGCTGCTCGGCCCGGTTGACCCGGATCTCGTCGTGCCGCCGCTCCCGCTGACGGGCGCCCGGCCACCGCCCCCCAGCGAGGTCGTGGCCCAGCCCCTGGGCGGCCTGGCCGAGGGTTACGCCGGGGTCTACGCCGGCGCGGGAGCCGTCGCGCCCGAGGCCGAGGGGCCGAGGGCCGGCGCCGTTGGGGCGGGCTGGGCCGGCGGGGCGAGCGCCCCCGGCGGGGCCGCCTGGGAGAGCCTGGGCCCCGTAGCGCCCGTAGCCGTCGTGGAGGGCGAGCTCCCCCGCACGAGGGAGGAGGCGCCCAGCGTGTGGGAGAGGCTGCGCAGGCTTGTCGAGGAGCTGAACGCGACCCTAGCCGCCCGCCTCCTCGAGAGACGGGCGGGGATCGAGGCCCCACCGCTCGTACTGACGGGTGCGGCAGCAGCGCCCCCGCACGCCCTCGCGGCCTACGCGGCCGCGGCCGCGCTGGCGCCGCTCGCCTACAGGGCGGCCCGCCTGGTGCGAGGCCTCGTAGCTGCAGCCCGGGCGGGCGGCGACGCCAGGGCCTGCTACGCCGCCATGCTGCGCGTCCTTGAGGGCCTGGGGCTCGGGCGTCGGCCTGAGGAGGGCGCGCTCGAGCACGCGCACAGACTGCCGAGCCGCGTGCGGAGGGCCGTGGCCCCCGTCGTCGAGGCCTACGTTGGCACGGTCTTCGGGGGCCGGCCGCGCAGCGTCGAGGGCTGCCTGCGCGCCTGCCTCGCCGCGGCCGCCGGCCGCATCGCCGAGCTCCTCGCGAAGGCGCTCAGGGTGGCGAGGCGTTGAGGCTGGGGGCTGCGGTTGCCCTCCTAGCCGTCGTAGCCTTCGTGGCCTCCCTGGAGGCCAGCCCGATCCCGCTCCCCGTCTCGGGCGCCGTGCCCGACCTCTCGGGCTACGGCCTGGTCGTCGTCTACGCGTCGAGCCCTGAGGCACCCCGCGTGGTCGCCGAGGCCGTGAGGGAGGGCGTCAACGTGCTGGTGGTCCTCGACGCCGAGGGCAGGCTCACACCCCGGGGCGCGGAGGTCGTGGAGGTGGGGGAGGCGGTCGACGTGCTGCTGG
>WAQM01000013.1 GCA_015520245.1 Pyrodictiaceae archaeon | reverse complement strand
TAACGTATCTCAGCCTCGCAACCCCTACGCGGTAGCCCTGCTCCCTCAGGGCGTCGGCTGCCGCCTTGGCATCGCCCATCCACGAGCCCACCCCCACCACCACGTAATCCGCGTCCTCGCAGCGGTAGCAGTCGACGAGCTTGTCGTAGTACCTGCCCGTGAGCTTCCCGTACTCGCGCCCGGCCTCGCGGATGGCGGTGATGGCGTTAACCATTGCCTCCTGCATGCTCATTCTCATCTCCTCGAACATCTCGTCGGGGAATATGTTGCCCATCGACAGCTTGGCCCCCGGCTCGACCGTGTAAGGCTGGCGGCGCGGGGGCAGCCACGCGTCGATAACGCTTTGCTCGGGCACGTCCACAGGCTCCGTCGTATGGCTGAGTATGAAGCCATCGAGACCCACTATGGCGGGTAGGTACACTCTCTCGTCCTCGCTGACCCGGAACGCCTGGAGAGTCAGGTCGAGCGCCTCCTGATTGTTCTCGGCCACCGCTATGAGCCAGCCCGTGTCGCGCTGATCCATTATATCGTGGTGATCGACGTGAATGTTCCAGGGAGGCCCGATGGCCCTCATGACCACAGCCATGACCATCGGCACCCTGCTAGCCGCAACCCACCACAGCACCTCGTGCATGTAGAGGAGCCCGTGGCTCGACGTAGCCGTGAACGCCCTCACCCCCGCGGCCGCCGCGCCGTAGGTGGCGGCCAGCGCTGAGTGCTCGCTCTCGACGCGTATCATAACCGCGTCCATCTCGCCCGAGTCTATCATCTCGGCGAGCTTCTCGACGATAGCTGTCTGGGGGGTGATGGGGTATGCCGCGACCACCTTAACCCTCGCCAGCTTGACCGCGTAGGCGACCGCGTGGTTGCCCGTGAGGACGAGGCGGGGCACGTCACTGCACCTCCTCGACCATTATCACAGCCTTGACCGGACACACGTCGGCGCATATGCCGCAGCCCTTGCAGTACTCGTAGTCGATTGCTACCATCTCCCTGCCCCCCACGTCCACCCTCTCTATGACCGAGTCGGGGCAGAAGAGCCAGCAGAGCAGGCACGACGTACACTTGGTGTAATCCACGACGGGCCTATGGGTCCTCCACGCGCCCGTCTTGCCCGAGGCCCCCGGTGCGGGCCTCGAGAGGGGTAGAACCAGGCCCACGGCCACGGCCATCAGCCTCGGGCCTCGGCGGTCTCCTCGTAAGCACGGAGTGCCGCCTTAGCGTTCGCCTCACCGAGGCTGCCAGGCCAATGGCTCCTAATCACTTTGACCACGCTCTCGATACTGACGACCCCGAGGGCGCGCGCCAGGGCCCCGAGCACCGCCGTGTTGACCACAGGCCACCCAGCCACTACGAGTCCCAGCTCGCGCGCGATTCTCGTCGCATCGACGTAGAACACACGCGCACGACGCCCCTCTACCCGCGGGGGCGAGACCGAGTTCACAACGACCACGCCGCCTTCCCTCAAGCCCTCGAGGACATCAACCAGCCTCATGACGTACGGGTCCAGCACCACGACCGCGTCGGGCTCCTTGACGCTGCTGTGCAGCGGTAACGGCCTGCGCGACAACCTGGCGAACGCAACGACTGGCGCGCCGCGCCTCTCAGCGCCGAAGAGGGGTATCGCCTGCCCCCATAGCCCTTCGAGCGCGGCGGCCTCAACGAGGAGCTGGGCGGCGGTGACCACCCCCTGGCCGCCCCTACCGTGGAACCTGACCTCCAGGACGCCTCCCACCTTCAACGACTATCGACCCGAAATAACTGATTCCCGGTGGATATGGGGTTCAGACTCAAGCACAATATATAGCTTATCCCACGAGCTTAGGGCTGGGTGAACCCGCTAGTGGCGCTGCCGGCGTGGATACCGTCGCCTGAGGAGCTTCGCAAGCTCCGGCTAAGGGCCGGGCTCTCGCAGCGCGAGCTGGCGAGGAGGGCGGGTGTCAGTCAGTCATTGATAGCGCGCCTCGAAAAGGGCCAGGTCAACGTGAGGCTGACAACCTTGCAGAAGATCCTGGAGGCTCTTCTCGAGGCGCTGCAGGAGAATGATGTGGCCGAGAAGTACATGCACCAGCCGGTTATCACGTTGGCGCCGAGCGACAGCGTGAGGAGGGCCGTGGAGCTCATGGACAGGCACGGCATATCTCAGATCCCCGTAGTGGATGACCACGGGAAGGTCGTAGGTACGGTGTTCGAGACCACGATCTTGCGTGCTGTGTCCGTCCACGGGGCCGATGTACTCTCGAGGCCCGTAAGCGAGATAATGGAGGACCCCCTGCCTCAAGTCTCGCCCAAGACCCCAATCACGATCGTTAACAACATGCTGCTTGTCTACCCCGCCGTGCTGGTCGTCGACCGGGGTAGGGTCGTGGGCATCATAACGAAGATCGATGTGCTGCGTAACCTTGTTGCGAAGCACCACTGACCCCGTGGGCTTCCGGGCCCACTCCACAGGAAGGCCAGGGGTCGCTCGCCTAATCTGTGAAGCGATCCCCGAACACGTTAAGGATTATTTGAACGCGCTTCCGAGCCCACTCATTGGCTAGCGCACCCCCCTCCTTCCTATGGAGTCAGCCGGTACCTCACTGCTCGGTGGCTATTGG
>WAQM01000012.1 GCA_015520245.1 Pyrodictiaceae archaeon | reverse complement strand
GTCTACGCGCGGCCCCCGGCGGTCGAGCTCAATGGCGTCCGAGGGGCACGCGTCAACGCACCTCCTGCAGCCGGAGCTGGGGAGCCGCCTCCGCACGCATCTGCGGGGGTCGACGATAAGCCTCGGCCAGCTCACGCCCGGGCCACCCGCTCGCTCAGGTACCTGTAGTCCTCGACGATGAACTCGGCCAGGAGCGAGCCCATCGCGCGGTAGACGCCCGTCGACGCCACCTCGGAGACCACTATCCCGAGCACCGGCGCCCACCGCGCCAGGTGCTCGCGCATGAACCTGTACTGCAGCTCGATGCGCCCCTCCTCGACCAGCTTGGCCATGAAGGCGAGCTCCAGCCCTACGTGGTCGAAGCACCTCACGCGCGCCTCCTCGAGGGACGGCTCGTAGCCCGCCATGGCGTAGAACCTCTTGACGCTCGCGGAGAGGTCCGTGCAGAGCAGGCCGCTGGGGTCCAGGAACACGCTCTCGTAGGGGTGGACGTACATGATCAAGGTCTTAGTGTAGTCAACCCTGAGTCGTAGGTACAAGTCCTCGGGGTCGTACGACTCGAGCTCCCTCATCACCATACTGCGCTGCGGCTCGGGGAGGGCCTCGGCCACCGACCTCAACCTATCGATGTCGTCCTGCTCCAGCTCACGCACGAAGACCCTGGAGAGCAGCACGTACATGCCGTAGCGCGCGCGCTCAACGTCGTCCACGCCTACCCCCCCTCCGTGCCCGCCTCCTGCTCGAGCATCATGTAGTACGTCATGTTGACGGGCCCCGGCTCGGCGGGAGCGACCGGAGCGATCTCGGGCACCTCGGCCCACGCAGGCCGCGGGGTCACGGCCTCGGCCGCCGCCTCCGGGGTGGGCTTCACCGTTAGCGCGAGGAAGCCACCCAGACTCGCCAGCACCACGGAGGCCACGAGGAGCGCGGGCAGCAGGCTCACCGACCTTGCGAGCTCTATCGCGGAGACCGGGCACGCGTTAACGCATATGCCGCAGCCTATGCAGAGCTTCCGGCTAACCCTCGGGTGGCGGCCCCGCTCCCACTCGATGGCGTGGAGGGGGCAGGCCCTGGCGCACCTGCCGCACCTCACGCAGCGCCCTGCGTCTACCCTAGCGACGTTCTTGTAGAGGATCTTGAGGGGACCCGCCATAACCCCGAACGCCACCGTGGTGGTGAGAGGAGTGGGCCCCTAAAAAGCGTGGGGGCTAGGGCAGGTACCTCGGGTCGGGCACCCGCGGTGGCCACTTGTACGCTACCTTGTCCGGCTTGCCGCCGATGCCCGCGCCGAGGAAGTAAGCCCTCCTGAAGCCCTTCTCGGGCCAGTCGTACACCTTTATCTCGCCGCCCTCCCTCCTGTAGACCGCGACTAGCTCGCCCTTGACCACGCCCAGTATCCTGGGGAACGGCAGGTCGAGGCCGCCCCACCTGTTCCTCCAGTACTCGTAGACCCTCCGAGCCAGCTCGCCGCGCGCGCCGTGCGTCAGCAGCTTGAAGAAGAAGTCGAACGCCATCTTGGCCGCCTCGAAGTTGAACTCCATGTAGCCGTACTCCTCGGGCCTCGCCCTCTCTATCTTGACCTTGAAGTGCCAGAGGTTGGCCCAGGATATCGGGTCGTTTATCTGCGGCAGCACGAAGTCGTAGGGCACGCCGGTCTCCTTCCACCACACGAACTTCGCCAGGTCCCAGAACGGCGCGCCGCGCTCGCGGTACAGGTTGGTCACGTACCTCCTCGAGATCTCCTCGTCCGTGAGGGGCCTCGTCTGCTCCACCGGCCTCGCGGTGAACCTCCTCCACTCGCGGTGGAGGGTGCCGTCCCTCACGGCCTCTATGATCGGCTTGCCGTCCACCTCCATCTGGTAGGTGGCGAATATGGTCGGCGTCGGCACCACGCTGTACCTCCTGCCGTTGACCTCTATCGAGCCCCGCTCCTCGCTCCACCACGCCGGCCTCCAGCGGTACTGGCCCTGCAGCATTATCACCACGCCCTCGCGGACCCTGTTCGTGACCCACACCTTCGTCACGAAGCTGGCCACCTCGAGGTCGTTCAGCGGCGGTATCAGGATGCGGACGCGGACGGTGTCGCCGGTCTTAAGGCCGAGCTTCTCGGCGTCGATCGGGTTCATCCACAGGTACAGCGCCGGGAACAGCTCGAACGTGTACCAGCTGTACTGCGACCTCGAGTTCTCCGACGCGAACAGGAACCTCGAGTTGGCGACGAACACGAACTCGCCCTTGGCCGGGTCGACGCCGGTCGTCAGCCCGGGTATTCTGGCCCAGAAGTCCATTATGGGGATCACGTAGTGCATCTTCGTCTCGACAAGCTTCCTCACAGCCTCGAGGTCTCCCTGGATCGCCCTCCTGAGCCACTCCTCCTTGGGCCATATCGGTATCGACAGCTCCATCAGCTCCTGCTCCCTCATAGGCAGCGATATGAACTCCAGCTTCCTCGACCAGGTGTTCTGGCCTCTGTACACCACGCCGTCGACCTCGACGCCCACCACGTTGCCCTTGGCGTCGAACGCCAGCTTGGTCACCGGGTCGACCCAGGCCACCCTGTCCCTAGGCACGCGGGCCTCGTAGGTGTGCTGCTTGTACACCTCTGGGACCTCCTCCCAGAACTGGTACATCTCCCACCACTCGATAGGCTCCAGGCCGCGCCTCTTGCACTCGTCCACGAGCCTGGGCGTCGCGACGTAGGAGGCGTGGTTGTACCAGTCGAGTATGGTTATCAGCAGCTCCTTGCGCAGCTCGTTGACCCACTGCTCGTAGGTTATCTCGCCGCGGTAGAGCCTCTCTACCAGGACCCTGGGCAGATCCTCGGGCCTCACGCCGATCCTCTGCGCGAACCTCCTGCCCCTGTTGTCCTCGATGAGGAACGCCAGCCTGTCCGCCACGCTGGGGACCCTTATCCTGAGGCCGAGGTAGTCTATCTCCCTCTCCTCGAGGAGCTCCTCCAGGGGCACGCCCTCCTGCCGCGCCCTCAGCACCATCTTCGCGATCGCGCGCCAGTAGACCTCGAGGCTCCACTCCTGGTACGACACCACGTCGCCGAGGCCGACCCTCCGGTGGGCCTCAACGCACGTGCGGTGCGGGTCGCTGGGGCGCCACTTCTCGACCCGCGTCAGGTAGAGGTAGTACACCGGCCACCTCACCGACGTCCACTTGGCGGGGGCGTAGATGCCGGAGGAGGCCGGCTGCCCCTCGTGCCTCTCGTGGTGGAAGCCCTCGGGTAGGACGATGTCGGCCACGTAGCACGTCTCGTTGAGGAACGGCGTCGCGTGTATCACCAGCTCGATCTTGTTGGTGTCGCTGAGGAAGCGGAACCACAGTATGCCGGCCTGGTACGTCGCCAGCGGGTTGACGACGCGGCTGAAGTGGACGTACATCTTGTCCGGTATGGGGAAGCCCTGCCTCCTCCAGTAGTTCTTCCACTCCTCGTCGTACCACTTGAACACGGCGGTGTTGGTTGGGTCGTAGTGGCCGAACGCCTGCTCCTCGGGGGAGAAGACGTACTCGTTCCAGATCCTGGGGCCGTAGAGCCTCTTGCCCAGGGTCCGGAACGCCAGGCTGCCCTTCCACCCGTGGAACGCGAGGTTGAGGTTGTGCCACGCCGAGGTCCCGGTGCCGCCAGGCTCGCCGAAGGCGCCGGTGAGGGCGACCGCAGCCAGGAACAGCGCGCGGCCCGCCATCCAGCCGCCGTAGGTCTGGCCGACGGCCCTCCACTGGTGGATCGATATGGCGGTGCCGGCCCGCGCTATCTCGCGCGCGACAGCCCTTATGAGCTCGGCCGCCTTCCTTATCTCATCCTGCGTCGGCATCGCCGGCGGCGGGGTCCTGGCGTTAAGCCTGCTCACCCATGCGGCGTACTCGGGCGTGAAGTTGCTCAGGAACTCCTTGAGGAACGTCTTGAACCACTCGAACGCCCTCCTCCAGTCGCGTATGGCGTAGCGGCCGTCGGGCAGCCTCTCGTATATGTCGTCGGGCGGCGGGGTCCTTATGTAGCCGTTCTCGAGGAGCCACTTGATTATCCCGTCGCGGTCGCGGACCAGCCAGTCCCAGTTGACCCACCTCCTCACGAACTCCCAGTTCACCGCGTTCAGCTCATTGACGAGGACGTTAGCCACCGCGAGCCATACCAGCGCCTCGGTGCCCGGCCACGGCGATAGCCAGTAGTCCGCGAGGAGGTCCGTGTGGAAGTACTTCTCCCTGACCGCTATCACCTTGGCCCCCTTGAACCTCGCTATGGCCGCCCGCGGCCCGTGGCTCATCAGGTAGTGGCCGGTGTCACCAAGTATGCCCTTACCGTGTAGTATCATCAGCTTGGCCTTGAAGTAGTCCGGGCTGTTCCTGTCCTTATCGGTCCAGGTGGCATTGGCCAGCCTCATGCCCGCGCTGCAGAGGTTCGTGTGGCTGTGGAACGAGTGCTGCTGCTCCCACATCTTACCCCATCCGCCGTGGGTGACCCAGCCCTGCTGGAGCGGCCTGCCCTCCATCCAGAAGACCGTCTTGGCCTCCTTCGGGTCCTTCTTGACCAGGTAGCCGTAGAGGCCCTTGTACCAGTACTCGGCGGCGAGCTCTATGCTCTCCTCGTATGTGATCCTTATCCACGTGTCGTCGCCGCGCTGGCCGATCCTCCTGCCGGTCCTGGGGTCGATCTTCGACAGGATGAACGTGATTCTGTCGGGGTGCGCCGCTGCGGCCGCGTTGCCCATGCCTTTGACGCACAAGCTCCAGTTGTTCTTTGCGAACGGGTTGGGCATTATCTTCCTCACGGTCTTGGTCTCCTTGTCTATCCAGACCAGGTAGTGGCACGATACCTCGCACCACCCGCAGACGCCGCCGGGCGCGATGAAGTAGCGGCGCTCGACCCTCCTGGGCCACTTCGTGCCCTCGTACTCCCTCCAGTCCAGCCAGTTCCTGAACCACTTCAGCCTAACCCTCTTGAGGCCCTCGGGGCTGCCGACCTCGACCTCGACGCCCACGTCCACGATGTCGCCGGGCGGCGGGACCCTGGTGAGGGTCTCGTAGCCCTTGATGCGGCCCGTCTCGCCGCGGAACCAGCTCTTGCCCTCCTCGACCTCGGGGAGGAGCTGGGCCTTAGCGCGCCTCAGCCCCAGCAGGCTGAAGCCGGCGGCCGCCGCCAGCAGGCCCAGCTTCAGGAACTCGCGCCGCGACAACTTTAGCTCCTTGAGGGCCTGGAGGGCCGGGGGCACGGTTCTCACCTCCCACTCCTCGCGGTCTCACCTCCACCCTGGGAGCCCGAGGTCTTGAGCACGCCCGCGCGCTCGAGCTCCTCCACGTAGGCTGGGTGGTGGAGCCTCCACCAGGGCAAGGGGACGTACCCCCGGAAGAGGAACTGGCTCTTGAGCACGGGCCAGTTGATGGGCGCGACCGCCATGATGAAGTGCAGCGGGAGGGCCACGTAGAACGCGAACGCGCCTATTATGTGCAGGATCGACATCACCTGCCTCATGCTATCGTCGAGCACCTGGACGGCAAACCACTTCTCGTACACCATGAAGGCCCCGGAGACGCCGAGCAGTATCAGGGCGACCACCACGGTCCAGATCCACAGCTTCTGCAGCGGATGGTAGAAGCCCACCTTAGGCCTCGGCGCCCGCCCGAGCCTGGACTTGACTATGCCTATGAACACGCGTATGTCCTCGCCGCGTATGAGCGCCTGCTTAATAGTCGACGGCCTGACGGATGCAGCCAACGCTATCACGACCCCGATCAGCATGAGGATCGGGCCGACCCAGTCGTGGAGGACGCTGATCAGCTGCTGCTCGTAGGGGTACGCCGGTAGGCCGAGCGCCCTACCCAGGCCCTCGAAGATCTGCACCTCGTCGACCTTGAAGAACATCGCCAGGCCGGTCACGAAGCACAACACCATGCCCAGGAAGAGGAAGAAGTGCGCTACCTGCGTGACCGGCTTGAACCTGAGCACCTGGACCTCGCCGTTAACCCTCCTCACGAGCTCGACCACGGCCGCCACCCCCGGCCTCATTCGTGGGCCGGGCGCACGATCGCGGTCCAGACGGAGGCCGCGCCTAGGAGTATGAGGAGGGCCACTGCTGCCCTCACGAGGACCTGCCTGGTGTCCCTCACGACCTCACTTAGCGCTGCTACGCTGGGGTCCTTGGTGAGCCTGATCCGGGCCCACATGCCCAGCGCGTTAGGCTCGGGGCTGTAGCGCTGCTCGGCGCCCGGCTGGAGCCTGGGGTCGGCATTGGGGTTCCAGGTCGTCGCGTCGAGCTCCCGGTCTATGAGCTCGCGCTCCCAGCCCTCTGGCCTCACGACCTTCTCGAAGGCGCCGGCCCGCGTCTCGATGGGCCTGAAGGCGCCCAGCGGTGCGAAGAAGAGGCGCGGCCTAACCTTCTCGGCCACCTTACCCACCGGCTTTATCTTGCCCTCGCGGTAGAGCTTCGAGATGAGCGAGTTGGGGTCGTCGAGGTCGCCGAAGATCCTGGCCCCCGTCGGGCAGGCGGCGACGCAGGCAGGCTCAAGCCCCTTCTCGATCAGGTGCTCGCAGAAGGTGCACTTATCGGCCTTGCCGGTGCGCGGATCAATGTATATGGCGTTGTAGGGGCACGCCCTCGTGCAGGCGCGGCAGCCGATGCACAGCTCGGGGTCGAGCCTGACTATACCGCCCTCAACGTGGTAGAGGGCGCCGGTGGGGCATACGTTGACGCATGGCGCGTTCTCGCAGTGGTTGCACTGGGGCAGGTGTATCATGTAGCCGACGACATTAGGGTACTCGCCGACGTAGACCTCGGTTATGAAGAGCCTCCACTTGCCCGGCGGCACGTCGAACTCCTGCTTGCAGGCCGCTACGCACGCCCAGCACAGCATGCAGAGGTCCTCGATGGTGGCCATGGCGTAGCGTACCATCGTTCGCCCACCGGCCGCGCTGATGGCGCGGCATCGAAGCTTAAAAATAATGCATATGATGGACCGCTGCAAAACTATCAGATGCCATGCGGTAATACACTCCTTCGCCGAGTGCCAGGGTTGCCCTGCGCGTGGCGGAGCCCGGACGGTTGAAGCTTAATAGAGGGAGGCCGGGCCCACTCCGGCTCGGACATCCGCCATGCAGGTGGGAGGCCCAGCCTCCCTCCGCGAGCTGATGGAGCTCGTGAGGGAGGTATGGAGGCCGCTCGTGCCGGCGATAGACTACACGCTGGCCCGGATACTGGGCTACGCGGCCCGCGTGAACACGTTCACGCCCTACCGGCTCGCCAAGGAGCTTGGGCTCAGCTACAGCACCGCCTACGTGAAGATCAAGCAGGCGGCGGAGCGCAGGCTCGTGCTAACGGCCTCGGACTCCAAGTACAGCATAACGGTCAAGGGCTGCATCGCGGGCTTCGTGGCCGGGACCATAGACGAGGACTCCTTCGTGAGCTGCGTTTACCGGGCGTGGGCGCTCAACAGGTTCAACGGGGTGGAGCCCGAGGAGGTGCTGTCCTTCCTGGCCGTGCTGGGCCGCATACTATCCGTGAGGGGGCTCGATCTGGTCAGGACCAACATCTGCTTCGTGGAGGAGGCCGCGGCCATAGTGTTCAGGTACGTCGCCAGCAGCTTCCTCTCGTCGCTTATAGTCAACGGCCACGCCGAGGCCGTGCTGAAGACCGTGGCCGAGAGCCTCAGCCTGGGCACCGACGTGCTCTTCAATGGCATAAAGCTGAGTCTGAACGCGCTTCAGGGGCTGATACCCCCAACGGTCGTCACCGAGAACCACCGCGCATTCATGTTCGTGCGCGGCGGCAACTTGATACCCGTGGCGATAGAGTGCAAGCTCCGGTGCAGGCACTTCGCTGAGAGCTTCGGCGTCGGGTGCGTGAGGCTGTACCGTGAGGTGGCCTCCAAGCTGGCTGACGTGGTGTCCGGCCTCAAGGGGGAGAGGGTGTAGCGGCCCCTTGGCTCCGCGGGGCCTGCTCGCGCCCCTCCAGCTCCTCGGCGCCCTGAACCTGCTGACCGCCTTCCCTCAGCTCGCCACCGGCCTGCTCATAGCTAAGTACGCCTCGAGGCCCAGCGAGGAGTTCGAGCGCCGAGGGTACCCGGGCCAGCTTCTCGACGTGCTGTCAGCCGCTGCGCGCGCCGTCGACGCTGACACCCTTAACGAGCTGCTGTCGGCGCTGAGGCGCAGGAGGGCGTTCCTCGATGCTTACGTGGACCACGTTTCCTCCCGGGCGGCCGGCCGCGGGTTCTGGGAGCGGAGCCTCCTGCTGACCTTCGCCGAGGCGCTTAGGACTGAAGGGCTTAGGCTGGCCGCCCACTTGCTATGCCTGGAGGC
>WAQM01000011.1 GCA_015520245.1 Pyrodictiaceae archaeon | reverse complement strand
CCGACCTCCGCGGCGCCCTCGTGGGCTCCGAGGCGCTCTACGGCATCGTCGTGGCCGCGGGGCTGAGGGCCCTGCCGCTCCCCGAGGCCGAGGGCTACGTGGCGGGGCTGCTCCCCAGCTTCGAGGACGGGCTGAGGGTGGCCCGGGACGCGGTCGCCTGGAGCCCCCCGGCCCTGCTCAGGCTCCTCGACGAGCCCGAGACCTCCATGGTCCTGGGCCTGGGGGGCGCCGCGCTGATAGCCAAGGTCGAGGGCGACGACGCCCGCGTCGTCGAGGCGCAGGCCTCGAGGCTCGAGCGGCTGCTGAGGCGGCGCGGGGCCAGGCTCGTGGACGGCGCCGAGGCCTACGCCAGGTGGCTCGAGCACAGGAGGCGCTTCCGGGAGCACTGGAGGAGCGTGGTGGAGGCCGGGCTGTGGGCCGACACGGCCGAGGTCGCGGCGACGTGGAGCGTCGCGTACGGGCTCCGGCGCGAGGTCGTGAGCGCGCTGGAGGGCGTGCCGGGCTTCGTGGCCGCGACCGCCCACGCGGGCCACTTCTACGCCACGGGGGCCTCCCTCTACTTCACCCTCGTGTTCGAGGCCGAGCCGGCGACGTACTGGCGGGTGTGGAGGAGGCTCGTCGAGGCGGTGGCCCGGGCGGGCGCCGCGCCCGGCCACCACCACGGCATCGGGGCCCTCAGGGCGCTGCTGCTCGGGGGGCGCGGCCTGGAGCTGGCCTGCAGGCTGGCCCGCTGCCTCGACCCCTCGGGGGTGATGGGGTCACCCCTAGCCCGGCTGTGCCGGGCGGCGGGACCATGAGGGCCGACGTGGCTGTGATCGGCGCCGGCGTTGTAGGCCTCTTCGCGGCCTGGGAGCTGGCGAGGCGGGGCCTCGCGGTCGCCGTCGTCGAGGCCGAGCGGGCCCCAGGCCTCGGCGTCACGTCGCGCCAGGCCAACGTAGTGCACGTGATCCAGCCACCGCCGTGGAGCCTCCGCTGGAGGCTATGCCTCGAGGGCAACAGGCTCTACCACGAGATGGTCGCCGGCGAGCTCGGCGTGAGGCTCCGCAGGACCCAGCTCCTGCTCGTGGCGACCACCAGGGCCGGCGTGGCCAGGGCGCTGGCCCTCCTGCCGGCCCTTAGGGCGCTCCTGCCGCGCCGACACTGGCCGCAGCTCCTGAGCGGCCGGGAGCTGAGGAGCGTCGAGCCCTCGCTCTCCGAGTCGGTGAGGGCCGGCCTGCGCGTCCCCGGCTACGCTGTCGTGGACTGGAGGGAGCTCGTGTCGAGGCTGGCTAGGGCGCTGGACGAGGCGGGCGCCGAGCAGCTCTACGGGAGCAGGGTCGTGGGGGCCCGCGCATCGAGGGACGGCGTCGAGCTCGAGACCTCGTCGGGCATCACGCTGCGCGCCCGCGCGGTGGTCAACGCGGCCGGCCTCTACTCCGACCGCGTGGCGGCCATGCTGGGCGACCCCCGCTACCGCATCGTGCCCCGCAAGGGCGTGATAGCCGTCTACCCCGGGAGGCTCGCGGAGAGCATAGTGGCGGCGGTCGAGGCGCCGAGGGGCCGGGAGACGAAGGGCGGCGCGGTCGTACCGCAGCTCGACGGCACGACGTTCGTGGGCCCCACGCTGTCCCCGGCCGCCGGCAGGGAGGACTACAGCTACAGTCCCCGCGACCTGGAGGTCCTGCGGTCCAGGTTCCAGCCTCTCCTCGCCGAGCCCCTGGGGAGGCCCTCGAGGGTCGTGGTGGGTATCAGGCCCTCGACGCCCCGGGGCGACTTCATCATCGAGGTCGGGCGCCGCGCCCCCGCCGTCCACCTGGTGGGCATCGAGTCGCCAGGCCTCACTGCCGCGCCCGCGATAGCGGTCAGGGTGGCCGGTGCGGTCGAGCGGCTGCTGAGGGGCTCTAGACCCCTATGATCTGGGCGCCGTAGCCCTCGTCGCGGAGGAAGGCCGCCATCGGCTTGACCCCGTCGACCACGTCCTCGAGGTCCTTGAGCTCGAGCCCGTGCAGCAGGAGCGCCGAGGAGCACGCGAACACCTTGCCCCCGAGCGTCTTGAACTCCCTTATCACCTCGGAGATCCTATGCACCGAGCCCCTCTTCAGCCCCTCCTCGATCAGGCCGCGCAGCCACGGCTCGGTCTCGTCGCCCACCGCGTCCAGCATGCCCCTCCTGAGCCTGGCCACGGCGCCGTAGCTGAAAAACAGGTAGACCTGCTTGCCCTGCGCCTGCAGCGACAGCGCCAGCCTGGCGGCGAACAGCACCTTCTCGTAGGAGGCGGACGACACCATCACCACGACGCGGTCGGGGGAGGACACGTGGCCTCCCCCGCGGGGCCGCTAGCAGCCGCCGTGGTGCCTCTTGCGGTGCTTCTCGGCCCACTCGAGCAGCGGTATGCCCTCGCGCCTCGCCCTCTCTATGGCCTCCGCGAGGCTCTCCAGCTCGGCCTTGCTCAGCTTCTCCGCGAACAGGACCAGGCCCTCACACTCGACCACGTGCGGCAGCACGTTCGTCCTTATGGCCTCGACCAGCTGCCTCCTCTCCTCGGGCGCGAGCTGGCCCTTGGAGAGCGCCTGGGCGAGCTTCCTGGCCGTGTCTATGACCCTGTCGTGGGCCCTGAGGAGCGACTCGTAGTAGGCCTTGCCGAAGAACCTCTGCAGCAGCGGGTAGAGCGACTCCTCCTCGAAGCGGAAGTGGGGGCCGACGAGCTTGTCGAGCTCCTGGAGCGTCCTCCTGGCGTCCTCGACGCGGCCGGCCTCGATCTCCTCCATGAGCCTCAGCAGCAGCTCCCTGACCTTCTTGTGGTCCTCGCTGAACTCCTTGAGGGGGTCTATGCGCGCCAACCTATACCACCGGTATCGGGGCGGCTATGCGCCTCGCATACTTATCGGGAGCGGCGCTCACGACGGGCGGGCGAACCCGTAAGGGTTAGGGTCGGGCTCAGAAACGGGGCACGCTTCGCCACCCCCCGGCGGGGTCGGGGTGCCCTTAGCTCATCACCGCGCCGCTGATTAGGCCGAGGCCCCGGCCGCTGGTGGGGGCGCTGGCCGTACATTAGTGCGCCGCGGCGGGGGACGCGCGCCCGGTGCCCCTTGAGGGCGCGTTCAGGCTGCTCCCGGCCAGGCTGCAGGCCGCGCTGGAGGCGCTGGGCTACCGCAGGCCCACGCCGGTCCAGGAGAGGGCCATACCGGTGCTTCTGAGGGGGCTGAGCGCGGTCATCGTCGCCCCGACGGGCAGCGGCAAGACCGAGGCGGCCCTCCTGCCCCTCATGGCCAGGCTCCTGGCCCGGCCGGGCGCCGGGGTCCGCGTCATCTACGTGACCCCGCTCCGGAGCCTGAACCGCGACATCTTCGCGCGCATGTCGAGGCTCGCCTCGATGGTAGGCCTGTCGATGATGGTTAGGCACGGCGACAGCACGCCCGCCGAGAGGAGGGCGTTCCTCTCCAGCCCCCCGGACATAGTGGTCACGACCCCCGAGACCCTCTACTTCCTCCTCTCGGTCGAGGCGTTCAGGAGGGCGCTGCGGGGCCTCGAGGCGGTCGTCGTTGACGAGCTGCACGAGATGCTCGACGACAAGCGCGGCGCCGAGCTGGTCCTCGCGCTGGAGAGGGTCGAGCGCTACGCGGGCAGGAGCGTCCAGAG
>WAQM01000010.1 GCA_015520245.1 Pyrodictiaceae archaeon | reverse complement strand
GCTCATCTACGTGCCGCCTCCGGACAGGAGGGCGAGGCTCGAGATACTGAGGATCCACACCAGGAGGGTCCCGCTCGACGAGGACGTCGACCTCGAGTACATAGCTGACAAGACCGAGGGCTACACGGGCGCCGACCTCGAGGCGGTGTGCAGGGAGGCGGCGATGATAGCGCTGAGGGAGAGCATAGCGAGGGAGGGGAGGCCGGTGCCGCGCGCGGTGAGGATGGAGCACTTCCTCAAGGCCCTGGAGGTGGTCCAGCCCAGCCTGAGGCCCGAGGACATAAGGAGGTACGAGAGGCTGGCCAGGGAGCTGAAGAGGATGGTGGTCTAGCCCCCGCCCCCGAGGCTCCAGGGCTTGCCCTGCCTCACGATCTTTTCGGGCAGCCTGTCCTCGTACCTCCTAAGGAACTTGAGGTCCTCGTCCTTCTTGCGCAGGTTGTCGGGCAGCATCCTCGGTATCTCGTCTATGATCGGGTACCAGCGGCCGCAGTTGGGGCAGTAGATGGCCCCGGTCACCACCTCCCTCTTGAGGCAGTCGGCGCAGGGGGTCTCGCCGGCCTCCCTCACCCTCCTCCCGACGGGCAGCTGGAGGGCGTAGCAGTACTCCTCGCAGAGGGGCGGCTTGAAGCGCTCGAGGAGCTTCCTTATCTGCTCCTCGCGCTCCGGGTACTCCCTCTCCTCGACCACGTAGAGCTCGAGCGGGAAGTGCTTGCATATCGGGCACGCCGCTATGTCCATGAACCTCCTCTTCAACCCCCCCTCACCCTCTTCGCGAGCTCCTCGGCCACCCTCCGAGCTAAACGCTTTGCCTCGCCGGGGTCCCGGGCCTCCACCATGATGCGGAGCACGGGCTCGGTGCCGCTCGGCCTCACCAGCACCCACCACCCGTCGCCGATCACCTTGACGCCGTCTATCGTCACCTGCCTGTAGCCCTCGAACATCCTCCTCGCCTCCTCGACGGCCCTCAGCGCCTGCTCCCTTGTCATCGGTATCTTGGTCTTGACCGCGTGGTAGCGGGGGAGCCTGGCGAAGAGCTGGGAGGCCCTCGCCCCCTCCCTCGCCATCATCTCGAGGAAGAGCGCCACCTTCATCGCCCCGTCGCGGACGGGCTGGTGGGGCGGGTGGATGTAGCCGCCGTTCTCCTCGAAGCCCGCCACGCCCCCCTCCCTGACCAGCGAGTAGGATATGTTGACCGCGCCCACCGGGGTCCAGACCACCTCGATCCCGCGCTCCCGCAGGTACTCCTCCACCAGGACGCTCGACGAGACGGCCGTGTACACCCTCCTCGGGGCCCCCCTCACCTTCTCCTCGGCGGCGTAGGCCGCGAGGAGGGCGCCGCTCCTGTCGCCCCACCACACCTCCCCGCGCTCGTCGACTATTATGGCGCGGTCCCCGTCCCCGTCGTGGCCGACCCCGAGGTCGGCGCCCAGCTCCCTGACGACCCGGGCGGTCTCGGCCAGGGTGTCGGGCGTGGGCTCGGGCTCGCGGCCGGGGAAGAGCGGGTCCAGGTGGCAGTTCACGCTGACGACCCTGACCCCGAGCTCCCTCAGCACCCGCGGCGTGGTCAGCGCCGTCACGCTGTTCGCGCAGTCGACCACGACCCTGAACCCCCTCCTCCTGACCGCCTCCGCGTCCACCTGCTCGACGACCGCCCTGACGTAGGCGTCGTTCACGTCCTCGACCCTCCTCACGTCGTGGACGAGGCTCGCCCAGCGCAGCCTCCTGAACCTCTGCTCGAAGAGTATCTCCTCGATCCTCCTCTCAGCCTCCCTGTCCACCTCGACGCCGAGCGGCCCGAGGACCTTGACCCCGTTGTACTCCGGCGGGTTGTGGCTCGCCGTGACCACGACGCCCCCGTCGAAGCCCATGGTCCTCACGGCGTGCTGGAGGGCGGGGGTCGGGGCGAGGCCGGCGTAGTACACCCTGGCGCCGGCGGATAGCAGGCCCGCCACCAGCGCCGACACCAGCATGTCGCCGCCGGCCCTCACGTCCCTGCCGACCAGGATCCTCGAGCCCTCGCCGAAGTACGTGGCCACCGCCATCCCCAGCCTCATGGCCAGCTCCGGGGTCAGCTGCTCGTTCACGACGCCGCGGACGCCGTCGGTGCCGAAGAGCCTGCCCACGGCCCCGGCCCCCGGG
>WAQM01000009.1 GCA_015520245.1 Pyrodictiaceae archaeon | reverse complement strand
GCCTACGGCCCCGTGGAGCCGGCCTGGGCCGAGGTGGTCGACCTCAGGCTCCCGCGGGCCCTCGCTACGCCATCGACCTGACCCTCTCGGCCACCTCCCTCACCCACTCGACGGCCCTGCAGGAGCCGCGGGCCTCGAAGCCGCCGCGCACGCGGGCCACGCAGCCGAAGGCGTAGAGCAGGCCGAGCAGCTTCCTGACCATCGTCCTCTCGAAGAACTCCATGAGCTCCTCGGCCCCCGGCACGTAGCGCCTGTAGAGCACCCCGCGCCCCGTCAGCCGCGCTTCGTCGAGCGGCCCCTCCCTCCCCAGGAGCTCGAGCAGCCTCTCCAGGGCGCCCGCGAGCCTCATGACGTAGGCGGCGAGCTCCTCGAGGAACCTGGGCCTGTCCAGCACGTCGCCGCGGTGCGACGTGGTGTACCGGCTAGCGTCCAGCGAGGCGGCGGCCTCTACGTCCGAGAGGAAGAGCAGGGGGTCGGACTCCGGGTTGCCGAACCAGGGCCCGAAGCCGGTCAGGTCGATGTCGGAGCAGTGCAGCCAGCGGCCCGGCAGCTCGAGGAGCGTGTGGGTTAGCATGTGGCCGCGCGCCGGCACCGTCTTGAGGCAGACGCCGCGGAAGCACACGTCCTCGCCCGGCGCGTAGTACTCGTCGGCCCGCGGCACCGTCCTCACCCCGATGACGCGGGTCGCGAAGGCGAGCCAGTGCGCGTACCTGTCGCCGGCGAACCTCCTGGCTAGGAGCTCGAGGCTCGGGTAGGCCTCCTCGCCCGCCGGCGAGAACACGCGGACGCGGCCCTCCAGCAGGTGGTGGCCCGAGATGTGGTCGGGGTGGTGGTGGGTGTAGACGACCGCGTCGACGCGCCCCCGGAGCTCGAGCAGGGCGTCCGCCCCGCACCCGCTGTCGACGAGGATGGTGGCCGACGGGGCCTCGACCACGAGGCAGGCCGAGCGCGGGAACCTGGGCTGGGCGGCTACCAGCTTAACCCCCAACCCGCGCACCGGGGCGCCCGGGTGCGGCGCCCGCCATTAAGCCTGGGCCGCGGCGATGAGGATAGGTGGGCTTGCCTGAGCCGGTGAAGAGTGTGGCCGTAACCGAGCCACGCCCACGCCCTTAAGGGCCCCGGCCGCCGGGGCGCCGCGGGCGGCCGCGTTGGGCAGGGGCGTCGAGCCCCGCGTCTCCAGGCCCTGCAGGGCGGTGGCGGTCGTCAGCGGGGGCCCCGACAGCGTCGGCTACGCGGCCCAGTGGATGGCGAGGGGCTGCACCGTCCACGCCATGAGCTTCGTATACGGCCAGAAGGGGGTGAAGGAGGTCGAGGTCGCGGCGCGCCTCCTCCGCGCCGTGGACTCGATAGCCGAGCGGCGCGGGTGGGGCGGG
The DNA here is from genome assembly GCA_015520245.1 of Pyrodictiaceae archaeon. GTDB lineage: Archaea > Thermoproteota > Thermoprotei_A > Sulfolobales > Pyrodictiaceae > WAQM01. Next base: position 2,319 of record WAQM01000009.1, on the reverse strand, counting down.
AGGCTCGCGGAGCACGTGGTCGTTGACGTGTCGTTCATGGCCAGGCTGTGGAGGGGCACGCAGCTCACCGACGACTCGGTCGAGGTGGAGGAGGACTACGCGCCGACCGTCGTGGTGCCCGTGAGGAACGTGGTGATGCTGGCGGTGGCGGCCGCCTACGCCTACACGCTGGCGGAGGCGCACCCCGGCGAGGCCGTCTACGTGGTCTACGGCGCGCAGTACGACGACGTGGCGCCCCGGGAGGACACGTGGGAGCCCCGGTACCCCGACTGCAGCCCCGAGTGCGTGGAGGCCCTCCAGGCGGCCCTCCGGATCTGCCACTTCAGGGGCGCCAGGAGGATCGAGATCTGGAGCCCCAGCCGCGAGGGGCTCACCAAGGCGGAGAACCTCAGGAGGGCGTACGCGCTGATAGGGGACCTGGTCTACGAGACCTGGAGCTGCTACCTGAGCGGGAGGCTGCACTGCGGCCGCTGCGAGAGCTGCCGCAACAGGCACCGCGGGTTCCTCCGCGCCGGGCTCCCCGACTGCACGCCATACGCGACGCCGCCCGGCGACCCCCGCGAGTTCGTGAGGGTGGGGGACGCCTACGTCCACAGGAGCTGCGGCGGGCGCGCGGCCCGCCCGGACTAGCCGCCACCCGTTAATCCGGACGAGGCCGACGCCCACCCGGGGGGCGGCGTGCCCGAGGGCTACGTCAGGCTGGGCGAGGAGAACTGGTACTATGTCCTCCACCCGAGGCCGGTGTACGTCGTGGCGGCCGCGTGGGGCGGCAGGGTCAACTTCATGGCGGCCTCCTGGGTGATGCCGTTCAGCGAGGACCCGCCGAGGATAGTCGCGAGCCTGAGCAAGGACTCCTACACGGCGGAGCTCGCCAGGAGGGCCGGCTCGTTCACGGTCAACGTCTACGCGGCCGACGCGGCCGACTTCGTGTACTCCGCCGGCACCGTCAGCGGCCGCCGGGTGGACAAGGTGAGGGAGCTGGGCGCCGAGGTCTCCTTCGACACGGCCACCGGGGCCCCCAGGATCGTGAGGCCCAGGCCCATAGGCTACGTGGTGGCGCGGGTCCACCGGGTCCTCGAGGACCTGGCCGAGGACGTCGACCTCTTCGTGGCCGACGTGGTTGAGGCCTACGCCGACGAGAGGCTGTTCAACGAGAGCTACGGGTGGGTGCTCCAGAGGGCCCGCGTGCTCCTCCACGCCTCCGGCCGCGCCTTCACCACGGCGACCCAGCTGATCCTGGCGTCCAGGCGCAGGGGCTAGGCGAGGAGCGCCGAGACCTTCCTCAGCGCCGCCCTCAGCAGCTTCTGGGCAGCCTGCCTCGTCACCCCCAGCCTCGCCGCTATCCTCGAGGGGCTCAGGCCGCCCCCGTCGGCGGCCAGCCTCAGCACGCGCCTCTGCCTCTCGGTGAGCACCAGGTCGTCCACCTCGACGGGCTCGACGGACACCACCCTGTCGCCGCTCTCCCTCAGCAGCCTCTCCACCTCCCTCGTCTCGAGGACCAGGAAGCGGACGAGCCTGCCCTCGACGATAACGGGCATCGAGACGAGGGCCGAGGCCTTGAGCAGCCTGCCGAGGACGCAGTCGTCGCACCTCACCCTTATCCTCACGGCCCTCCTCCTGCCCCTCACCAGCACGTGCTCGATGCGCCCGTCGTCGAGGAGGCGGTAGCCCAGGTAGGCCCTGGCCCCCGCCCTGCGCAGCGCCTCGCAGCCCACGAGGGTGACGCGGAGGGCCCTCACGGGGCGCTCGCCCCTCGAGTGCCGGGCGCCCTCGGGGCTCCCCTAGGCCCACCACCCCGCTCCCAACGCCCGATGTTGGGGGCGGGCCCGGTGCCTGGGGTTGCGCTGGGCAATCCCAACGCCTTTAGCTATCTCGATCGCCCTCGACCGGGCCCGAAGAGGTTAGGGGCGGCCGGGGAGGGCGGCGGCCTTGTCGATGTACGCCAAGCTGTTCGCGTCGTCGATGGCCGTGGCGTTCCTGGTGGCCATAGTGGCGTTCGTCATCACGGCGAGGAGGAGGGAGAGGGCGGCGCCGGAGGAGGTGCCGTACAGAAGGTTCGGGAAGGCGCTCATAATCGCGTCGATACTGTTCGTGCTCGCCGTGACGCCGCTCTCCATAGACCTCGCCGAGCGCAGGAACCCGTCGCCCCACGAGGTCACCTACAACGGGGTCACGGCGGCCGAGGGCTTCAGGGTAGCCATAGACTACAACTGCATGGGCTGCCACACCATAGTCGGCAACGGCGCCTACTACGCCTTCGACCTCACGTACGCGGCGCGGCGCGCCTGGACCCCGGAGAACATCAGGGCGCTGCTGGAG
>WAQM01000008.1 GCA_015520245.1 Pyrodictiaceae archaeon | reverse complement strand
GGCCACCACATCCATGAGCTTGTTCAGCGACTCCTCGATGCTCCTCTCTACCTCCGCTCTCACCTCCTCCAGGCCCTCGTCCACGACCACGACTATGTCCACGTCGCGGCCGGGGGTCTCCGCCACCTCGCCGCCAACGAGGTCGACATAGTAGACCTCGCGCACGAGGCCCCGGTACTTGGCACGTATGCAGCTCGCCGCCGCCTCGGCGAGCATCCTCTTCACCCTCCCCCACTCCATCAGCGCCGTATAGTCGCTGCCCTCGAGCCTGGATATGCCGGACGCCCTCAGCGCCTCGGCCGCCCTCTCTAGCGCTTCCACGCACTCCAGCATAGGCCTACCTCGTCCTACGGCTGTCCCACAGCCGATTTATTAGCTCTCTCCCACAGCTTTGGGAGTGATAAACACATAGAATAGGGCGGGACGGGGGCTCCCTCCACCCTTTATAGCATTCGCCGCCCCGCCCCGCTGTCGGGGGTCGCCGTGTCCAAGCCCTTCACCGACGTCGCGCGTGAGACCTCGATAAGCGCGGCCCTCCTGCTCAACCCTGTGCACGAGGACGCCCACCTTAGGCAGGTGGCCAACCAGTTCCGGGCGAGGCTCGAGGCGCTAGGCGTGCGCCACATCGCCGTCGTGCGCAGCGACGAGGACGCGCGTGCGTTCGGCGAGAGGGCGCGGGCCGCGGAGGGCGCCGTGCTCGTCTTCATCAGCGGGGGCACCAGCAGGCTCGCCGTGGAGGTGTACGAGGCGGCCCGCAAGCCCATGCTCATGCTCGCCCACGAGTTCCACAACGCCAGCGCGTCGATGATGTCAGCCCAGTCCAGGATAAGGTACGAGCTCGGCGGCCGCGTGGCAGGGTGGTACACCGTCTCGCCGGACTCGCCGCTTGTGCCGCTGACCGTGACGGCCTACCGGGCCGCCGTATCGCTGAGGAAGCTCCACGTCGTGCAGGCGGACGCCGACGAGCTCAGCCGCGACGCCGCGACCTTCCAGGAGCGCGTGGGCGGGCGCATCACGCTCGTGAGCCGGGAGGAGACAGCCAAGCTCCTGGCGAGCGCCGAGCGTGACGCAGGTAGGCTCGCCACCGAGCTCGCCGACATAGACACGGGCGGCGCCAGCCCCGAGGGGGTCAGGAGGGCGGCCGCTGTCTACGCGATGGCCCTGAGGCTGCTCAGCAGCTTTGATGCCAACGGCTTCACCGTGGACTGCTTCCCGTTCATCATGAGGCACCGGGTCACGCCGTGCCTCGCCGTGTCCAGGCTCCTCGACATGGGGTACGTGGCCGCGTGCGAGGCCGACTACAGGGCCCTGACGCTGCTCGCCTTCAGCCTGGCCGTGACCGGGCTGCCGGGCTGGATCGGCAACTTCAACGCCTTGGCGGGGGGCGGGAGGCTGCTGAGGCTATCGCACTGCACCGTCGCGACCAGGCTGGCCAGGTACACCACCTTCCTGCCCCACTTCGAGACCGGGAACCCCTACGCGGTGGCAGGCCCGCTGCGCGACGGCGAGTACACGATAGCCGCCATCAGCCCAGACTACACCGTGCTCTGGTACTCGGAGGGCAGGCTGGCCGAGTCGGGCACCATCAGCGGCGGCAAGTGCCGGACGCAGGCGTCCTTCGAGCTGAGGGCGCCGGTAGACGAGGATGAGATCGTTAGCAACCACCACGTCGCGATCCCCGGGCGCGTGGCCCCGGCTCTCCGCGTCCTCGCGCGCTACCTGGGTATGAGGCTGGTCAGAGGTGGTGCGGGGTAATGGTGCTGATAGCGCTCACCTACAAGAAGCTCGTGGACCGCGACTTCAAGATACTGTCGGTCATCGAAGCCGAGATGCCTAGGTACGAGTACGTCCCCGTGGACGTCATAGAGAGGCGGTCCAGGCTCCCCTCGACACAGGTCAACGCCGCCCTCCAGAAGCTAAACCAGCTCAAGCTGGTGCGCAGGAGGCTGGGCGACTACGTCGGCTACAGGCTGACCTACCTGGGCCTCGACATGCTCGCGCTGCGCTCCCTCGTAGAGCGCGGTGTGCTACACGCCCTGGGGGACACTATAGGCGTCGGCAAGGAGAGCGACGTGTACTCGGGGCTGACCCCCAGCGGCGAGAGGGTCATAGTCAAGTTCCACCGCGTCGGCAGGACGAGCTTCCAGAGGGTGGTGCTGGTCCGGCCGTACCTGAAGGACAGGCCGGCCTACTCGTGGCTCTACCTCGCCAAGCTGGCCGGCGAGCGCGAGTTCAAGGCGCTCCAGGAGCTTCACTCCGTGGGCGCGCGCGTGCCGCGACCGCTCGGTAGGAGCCGCCACGTCGTGGTCACGGAGTACGTCGAGGGCGTCGAGCTCTACGAGTACAAGGACCCGATCGATCCCGAGTCCATGCTGGTCAAGGTGCTAGAGACCATCAGGAAGGCCTACCTGGAGGTTGGCATCGTGCACGGCGACCTCAGCGAGTACAACATAATGGTCACCATCAGGGGCGACGAGGAGGAGCCGCTGATAATCGACTGGCCGCAGTACGTCGAGAAGGACCACCCATCGGCCCCCGACCTGCTGAGACGCGACGTCAGCTACGTGCTCAGGTACTTCCGCAAGGCGTACGGCGTCAGCATCGACTTGGACCGAGCACTTGCCTATGTGAAAGGTGAGACCGAAACTATTTGATCCCTACTAGCAGCGATACGCTATAGTCTGTAAAGGTAAACCGATATAAGGAGGTTGGAACCATTCCGGTAGGATACGGAGGTGACACCCGTTGACGAGTCTGCAGGAGGCCGCACGGGGAGGTCGCGAGGTCAAGCTCAAGCCCGGCGTCTACGAGCGCGACGGCGAGCTGATCGTCGTCGGGGAGGAGTACATATACCGCGTGTGCAGCGCCCTGGCCAGCCCCACTCGGATAAAGATCCTGCAGCAGCTGCTGACGAGGGAGGCCGACATAGGCGAGATATCGGAGCTGATAGGCCAGAGCAAGGCCAACGCCTCGACGCAGGTCAAGCGGCTGGAGGAGATAGGGCTGGTGAGGGCTGAGTACAAGCCGGGCTCCAGGGGCGTGCGCAAGGTGGTTAGGACTAACGTCCGCGAGATAAGGATCATACTGACGCCGGAGGAGGGCGGCGAGGGCTAGCCTTCGACCAGCCTGCACTGGCGGTGCCGGTGGAGGAACTCGCTGACGGCCTTCTCGAACTGCTTTAGGTCCAACTCCGTGTACGCAACCAGCACTACCCTCCCCGGCCTCCGCGAGCTCCCCCAGTGCTCGAGCAGCACCTCGAGCATCGCCTGGACCGAGTCCTTGACGGGTACGCCGCCGACGCCCGCGCCCATCGCCGGCAGCGCCACGGTCTCGAAGCCCCTCTCCGCGGCCGCCCGGAGAGCCGCGCGCGTGGCCCTGCGCACCTTCTCCACCGTAGTCCTCATGGCCGGCCTCTCCATGGTAGGCGCGTGAATTATGGCCTTGACGCGGGGCGCGAGCCTGCCGGCTCCCGTCACCACCGCCTCGCCGACGGGGACCGGCGCGTACCTTCTCGCCTCGGCCTCCACCTCCTCACCCGCCGCCCTGCGGATCGCGCCGGCCACACCGCCCCCCATTATCATGAGGCTGTTGGCGGGGTTCACTATGGCGTCCACGCTGGCCTCGGTTATGTCGCCCTGATAGACCTCAACCCTACCGCCGTCGCACTCGACGACTAGCTTGGGGCCCTCCAGGCCGGGCATGCCTGCGCACCGGGTACCGGCGCCGGGGCTAGGCTCCAAATATCAGCTGCAGCCTCCCCCCGTAGCGGTGGCCGGGGCTTGAAGGCAGCGATACTCGCGGGGGGCTACGGCAAGAGGCTCAGGCCGTACACGGAGACAGTCCCTAAGCCGCTCGTCGAGGTCGCCGGCAAGCCGATCCTCGTGTGGCAGATGGAGTGGCTCAAGAGGTACGGTATAACCGAGTTCGTGCTACTAGTGGGCTACCTGAAGGAGAAGATAATCGAGTACGTCGGGAGCGGGGCCAGATTCGGGGTCAGCGTGACGTACGTCGTCGAGGACAGGCCGCTGGGCACCGCCGGCGCGCTCAAGAACGCCGAGCCGGTCCTCAAGAGCGAGCCCGTATTCCTCGTCCTCAACGGCGACATACTGACGAACCTCGACCCCCGCAGGCTCATCGAGAAGCTCGAGGAGGCCGACGACGCCGTCGGGGTCATAGCGTCGGTGCCGCTCCGCAGCCCCTACGGTATACTCGAGGTCAGGGGCGACAAGGTCGTGAGCTTCCGCGAGAAGCCGCTGCTGAGGGACTACTGGATCAACGCGGGCGTCTACGCCTTCCGCCCTGAGGTCTTCAAGTACCTGCCCGACCACGGCGACATCGAGGTCACCGCGTTCCCCAGGCTCGCCGAGGAGGGGAGGCTGTACACGGTCAGGTACGAGAACGTCTATTGGAGGAGCATCGACACGCACAAGGACGTCGAGGAGGCGAGCAAGGAGGTGTCGTCGCTGATGTCGTAGCCCGCCGCCTACTCCTCAGCCCCCTCCAGCTCCTCCTGGAGCTGCTCCAGCAGTATCTCGCGGTACTCCTCGCGCTCCTGCTCCCACTCCTCCATGGTCTTCGCGGGCCTGCGCCTAGCCTCACTCACGTGCGACGTGGTTATCGTCCTCTCCTCGGCCGGCGACCGGGAGGCCAGGGTGTAGCCCTGCAGTTCCACCGGCCTGGCCCTTGACTCGTGGCCGCAGCGGGTGCACCTGAGGACCACGAGCTCCCCCTCGCGCGAGGCGGGCACCATGAGGCTCCCGCACCGCGGGCAGAACCTCAAGAGCTACACCCCAACTCCCTTCCAGGCCGACGAGCCACCAACGCCTGGAGGCGCGGCCTCCGTCTATCTATAAAGCTTTCGATCGGAGGATGAGGGCCGCCTCACCCGGTGGGGGGCCGTGGGCGCCTCCGGGCTCGACCCGCTGGTGGAGAGGGCGCTGAGGGTGCTAGGCAACGCGTACGCCCCCTACAGCGGCGTCAAGGTAGCGGCCGCCGTGGAGGCCGACGACGGTACGGTGTACGTCGGCGTGAACGTCGAGAATGCGAGCTACGGGCTTACGGTGTGCGCTGAGCGCAACGCGATTGCCGCCGCCGTGGCCGCCGGCCGCAGGAGGCTGAGGAGGG
>WAQM01000007.1 GCA_015520245.1 Pyrodictiaceae archaeon | reverse complement strand
GGCCCTGGCGAGGGGCCTCGGGGACGCCAACGTGACTGTCAGGGGGTTCGTCCTGCTCGGCGGCAGGCTGTGGGGGCTCGAGGAGCTAGGGGCCGTCTTCAACACCGGGCTCTGGCTCACCTACGCGGCCGCCGTCGTCGCCTTCCCCGCGGCCGCCATAGCCGCCGCCGTCGCGGGGGCCGAGCGCGAGGAGAGGATGCTCGAGACGCTCCTGAGCCTCCCCGTCAGCAGGAGGAGCATAGCCGCGGCGAAGGTCATCTCCGTGGTCGTCGTGGCGTCCCTCGTGGCGCTGAGCGCGCTCGCCGGCATGTACGTCATGGTCTGGAGCGCGGGCCGGGAGGTGGCGCTGGCCCTCGAGGCCTACGGCGCCTGGGGGCTCGCCGTCTACGGCGCAGCCCTCGTCTCCACGGTGGCGATGGTGTCCGCGCTGTCGACGATCCTCGGCCTCTTCGCCTCGAGCCACCGCGGGGCCCAGGCGCTATCCGGGGCAGCCGCGCTCCCGCTCCTCGCCGCCCTGGCCGCCCCCATGGCGGGGCTCCCCGAGAGCCCGGCGGCCGCCGTGGCGCCGTACCTAGGGCTCGCGTACGCCGCGCTGGCGCCGCTCGCCGGCCCCGGCCTCGCCGCGCCGGCGGCCGCCGCCCAGGCGTGCTACGCCGCCCTCGCGCTGGCCGCGCTCGCGAGGCTGCTGGAGTCCGAGGTCGCCGTGACCGGGCCCGAGACCCTTAAGCAGCTCCTGGCCCGCCTGCGCCGCCGCGGGTGACCCGCTTGTACGCCGTCGTCTACAGCCTCGGCGACCCGGCCGGCCGCGGGGCCGCCGAGAGGCTCGCCTCGATGCTGGGCGGGGGGCGCCCCTGCAGGCTGCCGAGGCCGGGCAGCGTCTGCTCCGTGTACGACGAGCCGGAGGTGGTCCTCGCCGGGTTCCGCGAGGACGTGGTGGAGCTCGACTTCCTCGACGAGGTGCTGGGGGCCTTCCGGCCGCGGGCCTACATCGTGCTCTCCAGGCACAGCTCGGCGAGCGGCGAGCCCACGCTCAGCGTCCACCACCCGGGGAACCCGGGCCCCGAGGCGAGGCACGGCGGCAGGCCGCGCGAGCTGGCCATAGCCTTCCCGAGGCTGGCGAAGCTCCTGGCCCAGCTCTACCACCGCAGGGCCGAGTCCGAGGGCCTGCTGTCCGAGTACAGGTTCACGCTGGAGGCCACGCACCACGGGCCCACGGGCCTCTCGAGGCCGGTCGTGTTCGTCGAGATCGGGAGCACCGAGGACCGCTGGAGGGACCCCCGGGCCCAGGAGGCGCTCGCCCACGCGGTGCTCGAGGCGCTGGCCGCCCCGGGCCTCCCGGACTGCCGCGCCGCCGTCGGCATCGGCGACACGCACTACCCGAGGAGCCACACCAGGCTCATGCTGGGCTCCGACGTGTGCTACGGCCACATACTGGCCAAGCACGTGCTGCCGGACGTCGACGAGGCCGTGCTGCTCCAGGCGGTGGAGAGGAGCGCGGACCCCGTGAGGCTCCTGGTCCTCCAGAAGCCGCCCTCGCGCGTCAGGAGGATGGCCGAGGCCCTCGCCTCGAGGCTGGGCCTCGACGTGGTGAGGGCCTAGAGCTTCCTGGCGGCCCGGTCGAGGTCCACCACCCGGACCCTCACGGGCCTCCTCGCGTGCAGGACCACGACCACGCCCTCGTAGCAGGAGCGCCCGCTCGACCCGACCACGACCACGCGCTCCGAGTAGGAGACGCAGACGCGGCCCCGCGAGGCGTAGAGGCCGACGAGCCTCCTGCCCCGGGGCCTCGTCAGCACGCTCTCCAGCGCCGCGACCGCCACGCCCCCCTCGCTGTGCAGAGCGAGCCTCGCCGCCGCCCTCACCAGGCTGGCGCCGTAGAGGCCCAGCATCCTCGAGACGAAGAGGGCTGCGAGCTCGCCGTCGCCGAGCCTGGCGCGGGGCCCGAGGCCGGCCGTGACCGCCACCGAGCCGCGGTCGCCGAGGCCGCCTAGGCACAGCGAGACGGAGTACACGGCGTGGCTCGCCCTCACCACGGTCTCGGAGCTCACCGGCCCGGCGGCCACCACGCCGCTGCCCCTCACGAGGCTCATGAGGTCGCCGACGCTGGCGACGCGGCCCGCGACCCTCTCGCCCTCCAGGTAGCCCGCCACATGCATGCCCGCGACGCCGTCGACGGCGTCCACGTGCTCCAGCAGGTGGTAGGGCCTGGCCTCGGCGAACGCCACGAGGAGCGGCTCGGCCAATACCGACCAGCCTACTCGACCCTCTCGAGCAGCGCGTAGAAGAAGCCTATGGTGCCGTGCCTGTGCGGCCACGCCCTCATCGTGCCGGGCAGGATGGGGGACGGGTCGTAGGGGCCCTCCAGTGGTACGAGCTCCACGGGCAGGTTCTCGATCGCCCAGCGGACGACGTCCTCGCCCTCCTCGGGGAGGATGCTGCAGACGGTGTACAGCACGTAGCCGCCCCGCTTGACGACCCTCACCGCGGCCTCGAGGAGCTGCCGCTGCTGCTCGGCCAGCGCCCTAACGCTGCTGTCGCTGACCCTCCAGCGGGCGTCCGGGTGCTTCGCGAGCGCGCCCGTGCTGCTGCACGGGGGGTCGACGAGCACCCGGTCCGCCACCTCCTCGCCGAGCAGCCTCGGCGCGAGCCTCCCGTCGGCCTCGACGGGGTGTATGATAATGTAGGTCCCGGTGCGCTGGGCTAGCTCCCTCAGCCTCAGCATCCTGTCGTGGAACACGTCGAACGCGTATATGGTGCCCTTCAGCCTCATCAGCTCGGCGATGTGGGTGGTCTTGCCGCCGGGGGCGGCGCAGAGGTCGACCACCGTCTCCCCCGGCCTCGGGTCGAGGAGTATCGAGGCGGCGGCCGAGGCCTCGTCCTGGGGTACTGCGAGGCCCTCCTCGACGAGCTTGGCGACCTCGCCCAGGAACGGGCCGCGGTAGCGCACGTGGTTCGGCACCCTCTCGGAGGGCCAGGCCTCGAAGCCGGCCCTGGTCAGCCTCTCAAGCACGTCGTCGGCGGAGGCCTTCAGCGTGTTGACGCGCAGGCCGGGCGCGGGCTCGCGGTTCAGGGCCTGCAGCAGCTCCTCGACCTCGCTGGCGGGTAGGACCCTCCTCACCCTCTCGATGAGCGCGGCGGGGACCATGTACTTCAGCTCGAGGCGCTCGGCCTCGGACTGGGGGGCCCATGGGCTCTTACTGAGCCTCTCCAGCACCTTGGCCACCTTCCTCGCCTCGCGCCAGCCGTAGCGGCTCGCGATGTAGGGTAGGCCGTGCCTAAGCAGCAGGCTCCTCAGCCTGGGGTCGTCGACCTCGTCGAACTGGGCCAGGTATGCCGCGAGCCTCAGCGCCTGGCGGAGCAGCGCGGGCTTCGACGCGACCTCCTCGGGGCTGACGCCGAGCGCCTTCGCGGCGGCCTTGTCCAGCACGCCGCGCAGCCTGTAGAGCTTGTACATTATCGCGGTGAACACGCGATCCACGTCACTCCCCGCTATGCCGTAGCGCCGGAATACGTTCCTCTTGGCGACCTGGAACGGCTTCACCCGCTCCGCCTCCTCGAGCGCCTCGAGCAGCGCCCTTATGTGGGGCGGCTCCAGCCTAACCCGCGCCACGCTCGAGCACCTTCCACAGCGCCTCTACCACCTCCCTGGGGGGTTTCTCGACATCGTAGAGGTCCTCCACGCTCTTGACGAGCAGGTAGAGCGCCTCGTTGTACGGCACGTGTATGCCGTGCTTCACAGCGAGCCTGACGACGACGCCGTTGATGAAGTCCACCTCGGTGGGCCGGCGCGCCTCGATGTCCTGCAGCATGCTCGACTTGTTGGAGGACGTGGCCTCGACGGCCTCCCTCAGCGCGGCGAGGGGGTCGCGGGGGAGCTTGACGCCCTCGGCGCGGGCGACGAGCTCCACCTCCCTCACCACGTTCTCCGCGAGGCCCATGAGGTGCTCGGAGCGGGCTATGGCGCCGTTCGGCACCCCCAGCACGGCGGTGATGGGGTTCACCGCCGCGTTCACCGCGAGCTTGTCCCACCTCCACGGCTCCACGTCGCTGACGACCTCGACGTCGAAGCCCCCACGCCTGAGGAGCTCGGCCAGCTCGTCGACCTCGGGGCCCGCCGCCTCGCCCCTCCGCGGTCCCACGACCAGCCGCCTGCCGCCGGCGTACTCAACCTCGTTGTCGGAGACGCGCCTGGCGCCGACGTAGGCCACGACCCCGAGGACCGTGTAGGCGCCGCCCAGCCTCTGCTCGAGGATCTCGAGGGGGCCGATGCCGTTCTGCAGGGAGAGGACGAGGGCGCCGCGGCGGGCCACGTGCCTCACGACGTCGACCGCGGAGACCGTGTCGTAGGCCTTCACGGCGACGACGACGGCGTCGAAGGCCGAGCGCGGGGCCGAGGAGACGTGGGCGGCCGGTACGCGGGCCTCGCCCACGCCCCCCGGCGAGTACACGCGCACGCCGCCCTCGTTGATGGCTACGACCTGCTCACCTCTCCTGCAGACGAGCGCGGCGTCGCCGCCAGCCATCGCGAGCCTCGCGGCGAGCAGCAGGCCCATCGAGCCGCAGCCCACGATGGCGATCCTCACGGCGCACACCTTCGGCCGGCTGGCGTGCGGCCGGGCGCTCCGGATAAGGCTTCCCCGCGCCCGCGGTAGCAGCTGGAGGCGGTGATGCGTTTAGGCGGCACCGAGCCCGCCGCGGGGCCGTGACGACGGGTAGAGATGCTGAGCCCGGTACTACCGCGCACGTCACGGGCCGCAGGCCCTAGCAGCCGCGCTCGAAGCCCCATATTACCTGGGATCCGCCCCGGCCACCGCGGGAGCAGGTGATGCAGCTCCGCAGGCTGGGCGTGGTGCTGCACGCCACGCCCAACGGCTACCTGGTCGCGACCATAGAGGATCCGGAGCGCCTGCCGCCGCTCGGCGTGCAGGTGTTCGACGAGGAGAGGAAGCCGGTCGGCCAGCTGCTGGACGTGATAGGCCCCGTTAAGCAGCCCTACGCGGTCGTGAAGCCGGCGAGCAGGGAGATGCTCAAGTCGGTTAAGCCCGGGACGGCGCTGTACTACCAGCCGCCCCGGCCGCCCCGCAGGAGGAGGCCGAGGCGCGTGCCGCGGCCGGCCAAGGCGGCGGCTCGCCCAAGCAGGCAGCAGCCGCAGCCCCGCGGTGGCCGGGGCGGCCGGCGGCAGCAGAGGAGGGGCCGTGCATGAGCCCCGAGGGAGCGTGCCCCCAGTGCGGCGCCCCGCTCTCGGAGCACGCTAGGTTCGACGGCTACAAGCTCGTGTGCACGCGCTGCGGGTGCGTGATAGAGGAGGGCGTGATAGACACCGGGCCCGAGTGGCGCGCCTACAGCAGCGAGGAGAGGATGGCTAGGAGCCGCGTGGGCTCCCCGCTCACCGCCCGCGTTCACGACCGGAACATAACCACAGTCATCCAGGCGAGGTACAACGACCTTCGCGCCCAGAAGCTAGCGATGATCCAGGAGCAGCTGAGGATCCTGGGCTACCGCAGGCTCGTGGAGCTGCTGAGCGAGCTCAACAGCGCGGCCGCGAGGCTTAACCTGCCCAGCCGTGTCGTGGAGACCGCCGCCAGGATCCTCAGGTACCTGTACCAGCAGCACCAGCTGGTGCGCCGCAGCAACGCCGCCGAGTACATCGCGGCGGCGATATACGCGGCGGCGAGGGTCGAGAGGCACACGCTCACCATGAAGGACGTCGCGGCGGCCCTCGACGTAGACGTTAGGAGGGCGTGGGCGGCGTTCCAGAAGCTGGGCTCGAAGCTTGGCGGCAAGATCGGGCTTAGGTTCGCCGCCCCGATGAGGCCGGAGATGTACGTGTCGCAGGTTGCATCCAGGCTCAAGCTGAGCAGCCAGACGGAGAGCCTGGCCTACCGCTTCGCCCAGCTGCTCTCGAAGACGGGCATAGCGCAGGGC
>WAQM01000006.1 GCA_015520245.1 Pyrodictiaceae archaeon | reverse complement strand
TCGTGTCAGAGAGCGTGACCCGCGAGCTCGAGAGGAGGATGGACGAGGTCGAGAGGGGCGCCGACTACCGCAGGGTCCTGAGCGACATACTGTCGGAGCTGGAGGCGTCGCTCCGCGAGCGCGGCCTGGGCGAGTACCTGCCGCCGCGGCCCTAGGGGGAGACCCCGAAACGTTTTATCCATCCCACGGCGGACGTAGTGACGGCCCGCCCGTGCGATGGGGCCGTCCTGAGCGGCCGCCCCTCGAGGGCCAGCGCGCCCCCGCCGCGCCGAGGGGGGGTGCTTGCCGGTAGCCGTCGCTCTCGTCCACATGAGGCTCAAGCTGCTCACCAAGAAGGCCAACCTCGAGAAGGCGCGGAAGCTCACCCGCGAGGCGGCGTCCCGCGGCGCGAAGCTCGTGGTGCTGCCGGCCTTCGTCAACACCGCGCCGTTCTACCTCTACTACTCCATGCAGAGGAACAAGGCCATTGCCAGGAACCAGGCGGAGCGCGTGCCGAGCATGACCTCTGAGTACCTGTCGATGATCGCCGCCGAGAGCGGCGTGTTCCTCGTGGCGGGCCCCATAATCGAGCGCGCCGGCCCCAGGCTCTTCCTCACGACCCTCGTCATATCGCCCACCGGCGAGATAATATCGAAGTACAGGAAGATGGTCGTGAACGGGGTGGACAGGGAGCTCGGCATCAGCGCCGGCAGGACCCCCTGCGTCCTCGACAGGCTGGGCCGCAGCATAGGCATCATGGCCGAGGACGACCTCTACTACCCCGAGGTCGCGAGGACGCTCGTCATGCTGGGGGCGACCGCGCTGGTCGTCTCGCTGAGGATCGGCGACCCGGTCGACAAGATCAAGCTGATGCTCATGGCCAGGAGCGTGGAGAACAGGGTCCCCATACTCGCCGTAGGTGGCGCCCTCGAGACCCCGGACCGCTACTACGAGACCCCGACCATGGTCGTCGACCCCGAGAGGGGGATCGTGGACGAGGTCAAGGACGTCGGCGACACGTACGTGCTGGTCGAGATGGTCGAGAGGCCGGACAACCTGCGCGAGATCTACGAGGAGAGCGTGAGGACCAAGGCCCTGGCCTCAACGCTGTGCCGGGCGGCCCGCGAGAGCATCGTTGAAGAGCTGCTGGGCAGGCTGAACCGCGGCGGGGGCTGACGAGAGCGCTCTTCGCCGAGCCGCCGGCGGTGATGGGTGGCTGGGATAGCCGACCCCCCCGCCGTCTTACCGGGGCGTCACGCTAGAAGGGCCTCCGCGGGCTAGCTGCCGGCCCGGGGCGCGGCGTGATCCTCAGCGACGCGGACATAAAGCTCATGATCTCGCGGGGGAGGCTGAGGGTCGAGCCCTTCGACCCCAGCATCGTGAGGGAGAACGGGCTGGACCTGCGCCTCGGCAGCACCTTCTGCCGGCTCCGGGAGACGGCGCGCGTCCTGGACACGAGGAGGCCCTACGACCCCCGCGAGTTCTACGAGTGCGTGACCGTCGGCGACGGGGACGGCTACGTCGTGGAGCCGCGGGCGCTCGTGCTCGCCCACACGGTGGAGAGGGTGTGCCTCCCCGACGACGTCGTCGGCCTCGTCAACCTGCGCTCGACGTTCGCGCGCACCGGCATCTACATCCCGCCGACCGTGGTGGACGCCGGGTTCTGCGGCCAGCTGACCGTCGAGCTCGTGGGCTCCAGCTTCCCGGTGAAGCTGTACCCGGGCCAGAGGTTCCTGCACCTCGTCCTCGTCAAGACCGTGACGCCCGCGGAGAGGCCGTACCGGGGCCGCTACCAGGGCCAGACCGGGGTCACGCTGCCCAGGCTGCCCGTGTAGAGCTGATTAGCCCGCCCCCGGCGGGCCGGGCCCGGCGGCGGGGTGAAGAACGCCAGCTACGCTGAGCGGTGACGAGGTCGGCTTGGCTATCGACCGCCGCGCCTCGCCTCCGCCTCGGCGGGGACCGCGACCCCGACCCGGCGCAGCAGGCTGACGCCCAGGTACACGAACGGCGTGTCCGCCGCCGCGATTATGACCTTGGCCAGCCACATGGTGAGGATCATGCTGAGGAGGGCCCCGGGGGGCACGAGGCCCGCGAAGGCTATCGTCGTGAAGAGCGTCGAGTCTATCAGCTGGCTCACGGCGGTGCTCGCGTTGTTGCGGAGCCAGAGCCACCTGCCGCGCGTCAGCTCCCTCCACTTCCAGAACGCCCACACGTCGTGGTGCTGGCTCACCAGGTAGGCCACCACGCTGGCCAGGACGATCCTCGCCTGGAGGCCGAGCACCCTCTCGGCGCAGGCCACCTCGGCCTCGGTCATGAAGGGCGCGGGCGGGATGAAGCTGTCGGCCACTGCGAGCCCCAGCATGGCGAGCTCGGCGGCGAGGCCGCCCCAGACGATGCGGTAGGCCCACCTCTTGCCGTAGACCTCGTCGACGATGTCGGTTATGGGGAACGTGACGGAGTAGGCTATCGTGCCGGCCGGCACGATGAGCCACGGCAGCAGCCACATCTCTATCTTCGCGGCGGCCGCCATGTTCGCGAAGACTATGACGCCGCCGTATATCGAGGCCATCACGGTGAGGGCCACAACGTCCCTCTCGGTGAGCTCCCTCAGGCTGTCTC
>WAQM01000005.1 GCA_015520245.1 Pyrodictiaceae archaeon | reverse complement strand
GCAGGGGGCGGGTGGGGACCCTGAAGCCCGTCCACATTAGGGCGCCCGAGGGCTCGATAGCTAGGCACGTCGTGGTCGTGGGCGACCCTGACCGCGCGCGCCTACTGGCCGGCATGCTTGAGGGCTCCAAGCTCGTGAACGAGCACCGCGGTTTCCTGGTCTACACCGGCAGGTGGAAGGGCACGGACGTAAGCATAGCCGTCCACGGGATCGGCGGCCCCTCGGCGGCGATAGTGTTCGAGGAGCTGTTCATGTACGGGGCGAGGACCATCGTGAGGCTAGGCTCGGCCGGGAGCCTGCGCAGGGAGGTTAAGATAGGCGACGTCGTCGTAGCCTCAGGCGCTGCCTACTACTGCGGGGGCGCGGGCCTAAGCGGCTACGCCCACGGCTCATGCATGGCGGCTTCGCCGCACCCCATCCTAACGACGATGATATACGATGAGCTCGCTAGGGCGGGCGTTCGGCCGCACTTAGGGCCGGTCATATCGAGTGACTCGTTCTACGCCGAGGAGGCCGGGTTCGCCAGCTACTGGGCCGAGCGAGGTATGGTGGCGGTCGAGATGGAATGCGCCACACTCTTCAGCCTAGCGTGGATGAGGGGTTACGCCTCGGCTGCCGTGCTGGTGATAACCGACAGCCTCGTGGAGCACAAGGAGGTGTTCCTGACGACACGTGAGCTCGCGGAGACATATAGGAAGGTGGCCGAGGCCGTGTTCAACGCGATCGTTGAGTGGTCGAAAAGGTTCCAGAAGTAGCTTACCTTTTAAAACCATCAAGGGCTATTTAGGAGAGCCCGGCCGTGGTCTACCGGGAGCCGGGGTGCGCGTATCGGGGATAGAGGCCCTCTTCAACCCGTCGAGCATAGCGGTCGTCGGGGCCTCGCGGGATCCGACCAAGGTTGGCTACCAGATCCTCAACAACTTGAAGAGGAGCTACCGCGGCAAGATATACCCGGTCAACCCCAAGGCGAGAGAGATCCTGGGCCTGAAGGTCTACCCGAGCCTCCGGGCGATCCCCGACGACGTAGACCTGGCGGTAATCGCGGTGCCCGCACCCATCGTGCCCCGCGTCGCGGAGGAGGCGGGCGAGAAGGGCGTGAAGGCCCTCATCGTGATAAGCGCGGGCTTCAAGGAGGTGGGCCCCGAGGGGGCGAGGCTTGAACGCCAGCTGGTCGAAGTGGTTAGGCGCTACGGCATGAGGCTCCTCGGCCCCAACGTCGTTGGCGTCTACGTGCCCAAGACGGGCGTGAACACCACCTTCCTGAACCCCGAGCGCCAGAGCTTCCCCGGCCACGGCCCCATAGCGTTCCTCTCCCAGAGCGGCGCCTTCGGCATAGCCGTGCTCGACTGGGCCGCGATGAGGGGCATAGGCATAAGCAAGTTCGTGAGCCTCGGGAACAAGGCGGACATCGACGAGGCCGACCTGCTCGAGTACCTGGTCTCCGACGAGGACACTAGGGTGATAACGATGTACATCGAGGGGGTCGAGAACGGCGTGAGGTTCCGCAAGGCGCTGGCCTCGACCACGGTTCACAAGCCCGTCGTGGTGCTCAAGGCGGGGAGGAGCGAGGAAGGGGCGAGGGCCATAGCCTCGCACACCGGCAGCCTGGCCGGGAGCGATAACGTCTACGACGCGGTCTTCAAGCAGACGGGCGCGCTGAGGGCGTACGGCATGGAGGAGCTCTTCGACATGGCGCTCGCGCTGGCGCTCCAGCCGCCCGCCCCGGGTTACCGCGTGGCCATACTCACCGCCGGCGGGGGCTCGGGCGTCATGGCCACCGACGCCGCCAGGGACCTCGGGCTGTGGGTGCCGAGGCTAAGCGACAGAACGATCGAGAAGCTGAGGAGGGTGCTGCTGCCGATAGCAAGCCCCTACAACCCGGTTGACGTGACGGGCTCGATGCGGGACGAGCACATGCTCGAGGCGCTCGAGATACTCCTGCGGAGCGGTGAGATCGACATACTCATCTGGATACCGTACTTCATGCTGCCCGGCGTGAGCGAGGACTTCCCCAGGAAGTTCGTGGAGAGGCTAAGGGAGGTGGAGCGCGAGCTGGACAAGCCGATACCGGTGGTGGGGGCGGCCACCGGCGGCGCCTACACGTGGGAGAAGGCGCTCGAGGCGGAGAGGATGGGCGTGCCGATGTACGTGTCGGTCGAGCGGGCCGCCAAGGCCGCGTGGGCCCTCTACAGGTACGGTCGCTGGCTAAAGAGGCAGGGCGTGTACGCCGAGTACGTCGAGAGGTTCAGGAGGCTCCTAGGCTGGTGAGCCGCGGGCCGGTGATGAGCGCTTCGGCTTCGCCGAGCCGTGAGGACTATCACCCTCGCTGAGGCGGCTCGGAGGGAATGACCGCTTCAGCACCGCCTCAGAGGCCTGAAGCTCCTCATCGCCGTGGGGGGCCTCGCAATCCCGGACGCACGGCCGCAGCCTTGAGCCGCGGCACCCCATCACGGCTCAGTGTATAGCCCGGCGTTCACCGGCCCCCGGCCCCACCGGGACCTAGGTAGTTAAAAGGGGTCGCCCCGCTACGGCAGGGGCGCCCGGCTTGATCGTGCGCGGCATCACGCTGCTTCTCCCACGCAGGCCGCAGGCAGCCGAACGGGTCGCCGAGCGCCTCGAGGTGTGCACGCGGGGCCTCGAGCCGTGGACCGTGAGGCTGGTCGCGCCCGGGCTCGGGCCCGACGAGGCGTGCGAGCTCGCCCAGCGGGGCATCCTCGTGCACG
>WAQM01000004.1 GCA_015520245.1 Pyrodictiaceae archaeon | reverse complement strand
GGCCAGAGCCCCAGGCGGCGCGCGGCCTCGACGGGCACGAGGAGCTGCGGGTGTGGGTCTACCCCTCGGCGGCCCGCGTCGCGGTCGTGGAGGAGGGGGCCGAGTCCCCCGAGGTCGTGGCCGACGTGGTCGTCTCGCCGCTCGCCGACGAGGTGCTGATGAGCGACGCCCTCATGAGCGAGCTCGGCATCGCCATCGAGGACCCGAAGAGGGGGCTGTGGAGGTTCCGCTGGGAGCCGGTGACCAGGCTGAGGAGGAGCCAGCCCCCCACCTACTGGCGCTGAGGGCTAGCCTCTCGCCCGCGCCCTCCTCCTGGCCTCCTCGAGGAGGGGCTCGACGTCGTCCGGCTCGAGGCCGTGCCTCGACACGATCTCCTCCACCCTCCTCCTGAGCTCGGCCTCGTCGCGGGCCTCCTCGGCCGCCCTGTAGAGGTCGTCGAGGAGCCTCCTCCTGGCCTCGGCGTAGCGCCTCAGGTCGCCGGGCGCGTAGTCGACCTCCACCCTCCTGAACGCCTCGGGCACCACGTAGACCCTCCGCACGGGCCCGGGCCTCCTCGTCCTCCCCAGGTACATGATGGGCCTGTAGCGCTCCAGCCTCCACATGCCGTCGGCGAAGTCCTCCGAGGCGTACGCCGCCGCCACCTCGCCGACGAAGATGTCGTGGTCGCCCGCCTCGTAGACCCTCCACACGCGGGCCTCGAGGGCGGCCGCGGCCTCGGCTATCAGCGGCGCGCCCAGCGCCTCGCCGCGCACGACGCGCAGGCCGCTCCTCTCCACCTTGTCCCTCATGAACCTCGCCGACACGTCGCCCAGCAGGCTCAGCTTCTCCAGGTGCTCGGCCCCCAGCAGGTTGAGGCCGAACACGCCGCTGCCCCTCACCAGCTTGTACGTGTAGCGCTCGGGGGCTATCGCCACCGCCACCATGAACGGCGTGAAGGACACCTGCATCCACCACGCGGCGACCATCGCGCCGAGGCGCCCGCGGTGCTCGGCGGTGATGACCGCCGGGACGACGGGGTAGAGGAGCCGCTCGGCCACCCCGAGCTCGACCCGGCGCAGGGCCACGGCCGGCCACCGCGGGGGGCGCGGGTCCCGGCGGCGAAAACGGTGGCGGGCCTACGGCAGCTGCTCCAGGCCCGCGAGCTTCCTGAGGAGCTCCGGCGGCTCGGTGAACACGTCGAGCGGCAGCATCGCCAGGCCCGTGAAGCTCGGCACGTCAACGACCTGGCCGAGCCTCAGGTCGGCGGCGAGGCTGGCTATCACGTACGCCTGCTCGCGGGTGTAGCCGGCGCGCGTTAGTAGGTCTATTAGGAGCTCGACCGCCTGCCTCGCGGAGAGCGTCGCGTTCTCGGACTCGACCCTGTCGCCCACTATGCCGAGCCCGACGGTGGCCACGTACTTCGAGTAGGTGAACCTCCTGACGGACGTCTCGGAGGGCCTCACGATGGGGAACCTGATGCCGTACCTCCTGGCCCCCTCCTTGACGACGTGGAAGCGCAGCCTCGCCCTCGCCCGGATCTCTATCGCCGTGCCCGTCACCTCGCCGTCCCCCTGCGCGAAGTGCGCGTCGCCGGCGGAGAAGAGGGCGCCCTCCACGAAGACGGGGAAGTAGATGCGGGAGCCGGGCGACAGGTAGCGCACGTTCAGGTTGCCCCCGTTCTCCCTCGGCGGTATCGTCCGCAGGCCCTCGCTCGCCACGGGCTCGCGGGCCGGGACCGCGCCCTTCGGGGTCGGCGGCAGGACGAAGCCGCCCCTCCTCCTCAGCTCCTCCTCCCTCTCCCTGATCCTCCTCAGCAGCTCCCGCGACGGCGCGACGCCCATGACGCCGAGGAACGGGTCGCCGGGTATCCTGACGCCCGGCACGTCGGGGGACACTGCGTAGCCGCCCTCTATCCTCCACCTCGCCTTGAACGGCCGCTCGAAGAGGTCGCGCAGGAAGCCGAAGCCGGGTATGATGACGGTGTAGCCGAAGCCGTCGAGGGGCTCGACCTCGAGCACCTCCACGACCAGCAGGTCGCCGGGCTCGGCGCCGCGCACGTAGATGGGGCCCGTCAGCGGGTGGACAACGCTGAGGTCGGCCCTCTCGACGTCCTCCGTGCCCGGGGCGTCGGTGACCTGGCCGTCTAGGGCGTCGCGCGTCTCTATCTCCACCACCTCGCCGGGCTCCACCTCGGCCGCGGGCTTGATGTCGGGGTGCCAGCGGTTGTGGCACACGTCCTCCTCCTCGGCGCACCTCTTGCGCGGGTCTATCCTGATCCTGACGACCACGGGGGCGCCACCGGGGGGTAGAGCGCGGCCACGAGTATAAGTGGGCTCCCCGGGCCACCGCCGCGGCCCAGGTGGGCGCGTTGTGCAGGATGCTGGGCGCCGTCTGGTGGGGCGAGGAGTGCGGGGAGCTGGTGGCCCAGCTGGTCCACGCGCTGGCGGAGGCCTCGGCGCGGGACCCCCTCCTCGAGAGGATAGCGGGCGACCCGAGGCACTGCCACGGCTACGGCTACCTCCTGGCGACGCCGCGCCGCGGGCTCGCCTGGCGCAGGTTCGATGCCTACGACCTCCTCGGCCCCGGCGAGGAGTCGTGCAGGGCCAACCTCGAGGCGCTGGAGAGGGCCGCCGGCGAGCTAGCCGAGGCGGTGGCCTCGGAGCCCCGCGGCCTCCTCGTCCTCCACGCGCGGCGCGCCGGCCGGGCTGAGCCCCGCGGCACCCTGCACGCCCACCCCTTCCTCCACGTGGTCGGGGCGCCGGGGGGCCAGCTCGTGCTTGCGCTGGCCCACAACGGCGGCTTCGACAAGGCGAGGCTGGGGCGCGAGCTGGGCCTCGAGCCGTCCGCCTACACCGACACGCACCTGGGCCTCCTATGGCTGTCGAGGAGGGTCGCGGGGGGTGCCGACCAGCGCGCTACGTCAAGGAGGGGAGCGCGGCCGACCTGCTGCTCGCCGTGCTGGGGGCGGGCGCCAGCCCC
Organism: Pyrodictiaceae archaeon; assembly: GCA_015520245.1. GTDB lineage: Archaea > Thermoproteota > Thermoprotei_A > Sulfolobales > Pyrodictiaceae > WAQM01. Next base: position 4 of record WAQM01000004.1, on the reverse strand, counting down.
GTCC
>WAQM01000003.1 GCA_015520245.1 Pyrodictiaceae archaeon | reverse complement strand
GTGGGCGCCTTCATGAGGGCGAATCGCGAGCTGATCGTGGTGCCGTGCCATAGGGTGGTGGGGTCGAGAGGGCTCGGCGGCTTCAGCCTCGGCGTGGAGTTCAAGAGGAGGCTGCTCGAGCTCGAGGGCGCACTAAGCGGTGGCAGGCTCGTCAGGCTGGTCCGCAGCGTCGAGGAGTTCTGGGAGCTTCTCGAGGAGGTCGGCCACCCGGTCGACGTCGACCCCTAGCGCGTAGACGTAGAGGTAGTGGCGGTCGAGGACGGCGTGGGCCCGCGGCGCGTACCCCGGCGCGGCGTAGTCGAGGCTAAGCACGATGCGGGCCAGGCCGTGCCTGATCACCTCGGCCACGCCGTCGGGCAGCAGGTAGGCGTAGGCGAGGTGGAGCCCCCGGGCCAGCGGCGGGCGCCGGAGGTCGGCCTGCACGACGTCGACGAGGAGGCCGGCCCGACGCCGGGCCCGCGCGCACAGCTCGGCGTCCAGCTCTAGGCACACGGTGTAGCCCTGGGAGGCTGCCGCCAGGGCCTCTGCGACCCTGCCGTCGCCGCAGCCTGCCTCCAGCAGGAGGGGCTGCCTGGGCCCGGCCAGCCTCGCGGCGAGGGCCGCGGCGACGGCGGCCAGCCTGTCCACGAGCTCCGGCGGGGTCGGGGCGTAGGGGGCTAGCGTGGCCTCGGCCTCCTCCAGGACCCTTAGCGCGCGGTGAACGAGCGCCACAACGTCCTCGTCGGGCAAGCCCTCGCCCGCGCAGCGCTGGAGGCCGGGTTTAAGGGTGGTGGGAGGCGGCCCGGCCGCAGAAGAGCGGCAGAGGTGCGGCGCGGTGCGCCGCCCCAGGCTGCTGGTGGAGCTACCGCCGCACCCGCGCCTCGAGAAGCTCGTGGGGGTCGTTAGGGCCCTGGAGGGCGTGGTCGACGGCTTCGACGTGCCCGACGCGCCGCTGGGCCTGGTGCTGCCGCAGGCTGTCGTCCTCGCGGCCAGGCTGCGCTGCGTCGTCAGGGGCGTCCTCGTCGCCCACATGAGGGTCATCGACCACAGCCTCAGCGGCGCCGTCTACATGGCCGAGGCGGCCAAGGCCGTGGGGCTCGACGGGCTCGTGCTGCTGCGGGGCGACAGGCCGGCGCTCGGTGACCCCCTGCCGCACAGCACTGAGGAGGTGGCGCGCGCCATCCGGGGGCGGGTGAGGGGGCTGCGGCTGGGCGCCCTCCTGAGCCCCCGCAGGGGGCCTGAGGAGGTCCGCAGGAGGGTGCGCAGCCGCCTCTTCGACTTCTTCCTCGTCCTCCGGGCGACCGAGGCCAGCGACGAGGCGCTCTCCGCGCTCGCGGCCGAGGCGGGGTCGGTGGGCGCCGAGGTCTACGGCTACGTCATGGTGGCGCGGAGGCCGCCGGCGGGGCTCGAGGGCCAGCCCTTCGTGCCCCCCGAGAGGGCGGCCGAGGAGGTGGAGCGCGTGACGCGCCTCTTAGGCGGCGTGGTCCTTTCCGTGCCCGAGGGGCTCGCGAGGCTCGTAGAGGTGGCCAGGGCCGTGGCGCGGGCGGCCGACGGCTAGCCCTCCTCAACGGTGCGGGGGGCCCTGAAGAACCCCCTCTCGGCGCCGGCCGCGTTGGCCAGGGCCTCCTCCTGGCTCAGCCCTGGCCGCGGCTCGTCCTCGTCCAGGACGCCCTCGAGGTCGAGGGGGTGGTGCATCGGCGGCAGGTCGTCCACCGGCGCCTCCAGGACCCTCTCTATCAGCCTCCTGAGCGCCTCCAGGCCCCTCAGGAGCTCCCCCACCTCGTCGGCCCGCAGCTCGACCCTGCTCAGCCGGGACAGGTAGCGGACGAGCTCCTCGGGCGCCTCCACGACCGCCACCTCACGGCATTGCGACGGCCGGTATCCCCAGCCTGCGGGAGACCACGGCGGCGAAGTGCCTCGCCACGTTCCCGCCGCGGTACGCGTCAACCACAAGGAGGCCGGGCCTCGACGCCTCCACGTAGTCGAGCGTCTGCTTGAAGTCCGCGTGGTCGCTGTAGGACACCACCCACTCCGTCTCGCTGATCTTCCTGAAGGGCTCCTCGAGCTCCCACCCCGTCAGCTGGATCCTCACGGGCCTGCGGCTCTGCGGCCCGCGCCCCCGGCGCGCCGTGGCCCCGGTGGTGAAGTAGACGTACCACCCGCCCCTCATCGCCTCAAGGGCCTCGCGCGTGGTCTCGAGGAGGACGTCACCGGTCCTCATGCCGTGGGAGGCTAGGACCCGGGCGACCTGGTAGACCCTGCGCGGGGCGACGAAGGGGGCCTCGACGCCGTGCTCGCGCAGTACGTGCATGACCTTCTGGAGCTTACCCTGGTACGCCTCGATGACCACGCCCCTCTCGTACGCCAGCGCCTCCAGGACCGCGTCGACCAGGATGTCGTCGATCTGGTCCTGCCAGGGCCTCACCCACCCCTCGAAGCCGTAGGTCGCGTCTATCACCAGTACGTCCGGCTCCTCGATGACGGGCGTGCCGGGCTGCTTGAAGTCGCTGGTGTAGGCCAGGACGGAGCCGTCCTCCGCCTCCACGACGACCTGCGCGGTGCCGGGCACGTGGTTGGCCTCCGCCAGCCTCACCCTGACCCCGTCGTACTCGACGGCGACCCCGTAGGGTAGGTCGAGCCTCTTGCTGGGGGGCACGCGGTACTCGAGGGCCCTGAGCAGCTCGTGGGTGAGCTCGGTCGCCACGATGAAGTGGGCGGTCCTCACGCTGTCGCTCAGCCCCAGCACGTGGTCGCTGTGGATGTGGGTGACAACGCGCAGCGGGGAGCCAGGGTGGAAGCCGTCGACGGATACCAGGTCCGTCAGCAGTATCGCGCCCCGCTCCGTGATCCTGGCCCGCTGGCCGGCCATCGGCGCTACCCCTAGCCGGCGGGCTACCGGCGGTACCCAGCTAAGGGGTATCACCCAATAGCGTTGCCCCGCCGCCGGCCCGTGGGGCGCAGCGGGCCAAGTGGTAGAACCAATCGCTTAGTCAGTGGCGCAGGTCGGGCCGGCTCAATGCGGTCACGCTGTGCGGACGAGAGTAATATTTAACTCCGCCCTCCAAATGTACTCCCCCTTGGTGCGGTGGGAGTATGCTGTTACCCCCTCTAACCCTGGAAGCTAGGGTTCCAAGGAGGTTCAAGGAGCTAGCGGCGGCGGCGCAGGGCAAGCTGGGCGGCATAGCCGGCCTTATAGAGTTCTACAAGGACATACTGGCGGGCGCCGCTTCGCCCGGCGAAGAGCCGAGGAGGATCAGCGACATCGCGGGGGGCATAGTGAGGGTCGAGAACCTTGGCGAGAAGTACGTCGCGCTCAAGAACTTCGGCATGGGCGACCTCCTCTACTACCTGAGGATGATGCAGGCCTTCGGCATCATAAGGGTCGTCGCCTACACCGAGGCCCCGCGGAGGCTCAACGACGTCGCGGTCGTGAGGACGGTGCTTAGCGACACCGTCTACAAGGCGGCCGAGAGCCCCGAGGCGGCCATAATGTTCAGCCTGTACATGGGTGTGGTGTTCGACACCCCGGCTAGGCACGTGCTCTTCGTAGGCAGCGAGGTCGAGAGCGTGGTCGACATAGCGCTCAACGAGAAGTTCAAGAGCGCCAGCGCCTACAACCTCGTGCTCAGCGGCCAGGCGCTGCTGCGGGCGGCCGCCGAGGGGATCCCGGCGGGCGGCCGGGGCAGGCCGTGGTACGAGCCCTTCAGCGACCTCAGCGGCATCATAGCGCTGCTCGGCGCCCTGCAGGTGGCCAAGATAAGGCCGGTGCCGAACAGGATCCTCGGGATAAGGACCCTCAGCAAGATCAAGAAGCAGGTGCTGAAGCTCGTCGACCCCTACGGCGACTACATGCTACCTCGGGGCACGCTGGCCCTGGAGATCGACAGGCTGATCAACGAGCGTGAGGAGGACCCGGTCACCGGTATAAAGTACGAGAGCCTCGGCGTTGGCATGGCCAAGGATATCGCGTGGTTCCGCGGCAAGGTCCCCAGCAGGGCCTACACGGTGCTTGAGAGGGTCGTGAAGGCTGTGAGCGAGAAGCGGGACGAGATCAAGAAGGAGCTGGACCAGCTCTTCAACCTAACGTTCGGCGTGACGGCCCCGGCGGCCGAGGCGGCGGGGTCGCAGTAGAGCCGGGC
>WAQM01000002.1 GCA_015520245.1 Pyrodictiaceae archaeon | reverse complement strand
TCCGAGAGGATCTACAGGGCCCCGAAGCACCCGTACACCAGGGGCCTGCTGAGGGCGATCCCGAGGCTGAGGGCGCCCAGGACCAAGCTCAGCTACATACCGGGGCAGCCGCCCGACCTGAGGAGCCCCCCGCCCGGCTGCAGGTTCCACCCCAGGTGCCCGCACGCCACCGAGCTCTGCAGGCGCCAGGAGCCGCCCACGGTTGAGGTGGCGCCGGGCCACCTGGTGTCGTGCTGGCTCTACGCGGGCTAGCCCGCGAGCCTGGCGCGCACGGCCTCCAGCGCCCTCCTCGCCTCGTCGGAGGCCCAGCCTATCCCCAGCCTCTCCAGGGTCTCGGGCAGCGGCACCCCGTACTCCTCGTGGTAGCCCCGGAGCCTGTAGAACGTGCGCAGCGCCTCGCGGAAGTCCCGCTCGTCGGCGAAGGCCCTGCTGCCGCGCAGCGGGCCCTCGGGCACCGGCTCCATCCAGCGCCTGGGGGCTGCGTCGTGCTCCGGCACGCGGCCCAGCAGCGCCGCGTATACCCTCGCCAGCGCCTCCGTCCTCCAGCCGACCCTCATCAGCTCCTCCGGGGGCACCTCCCTGCCTGTGGCCAGGCGGTAGAGCCTGGCCACGTCCTCCGGCTCGTAGGGGATGAATGCGCACAGCCCCATCGTGTCCTGGAGCGCCTTCCAGTCCCTGTCCCGGATCATGCTCTCCACGGTCTGGCTGGCGGGGCCCCTGGAGGGCGGCTCGTGGGGCTCCGGCCACCCGCGCAGGTGGCTCGCCCCGACGTCGGCCGTGGCGTAGCTGACGCCCAGGCCCCTCCTGCCCCGCGGGTCCCAGGCCGCCTGCTCCAGGCCCTTCACGTGCACCGCCCGGTCGGCGCCGCGGCCCAGGATCTGCGCGGCCCTCTCAACGCCCTCGGCCAGGACCGCCCCGATCCCCCTCCTCCACGCGACGAGCCTCGCGAGCTCCCTCACGGCCTCCGCGTCCCCGAAGCGCGGGGGCCTCCTCAGCCCCCCGAGCTCCTCGGGCCTCACCAGCCCCTCCTCGACCAGCTCCATGAGCCACGACACCACCTCGCCGAAGCTTATGCTGTCTATCCCCAGGTCGTTCACGAGCTTCTCGGTGAGCAGGACCTCGTCCAGGTCCAGCACCTCGGGGGCCAGCCCCAGCATCGCCAGGTTCTCGTACTCGGGCTTCACGACCACGTACTCGCGGCCCTTCGCGCGGGGGCTGGCCAGCTTGGCGCACTTGGCGGGGCAGCCCCAGCCCCAGATGACGCCGGCGTACTCCCGGTACGCGCTGCGGGGGGCCTCGCGCGCCAGCACCTCGTCGCCCGAGAGCCTCCTGGCCTCGTCCTCGGGGAGCCACGGCCTCCTCCAGTGCCTAGTCGGGCACATCGACAGCCGGGCGCAGTGCGTCACGCCGTCGTTGGTCCCGTAGCGGGCCCAGGCGCGCGTCGCCTCGTCCCTCCTGAACCTCTCGTAGAGCTCGAGGTAGGCCTTCCTCAGCCCCTCCCTGTCGTGGACCTCGGGGGCCCTTGACCCCCACACGGCGATGGCCTTGAGGTTCATCGAGCCCATGACGGCGCCGAGGCCGCAGCGGCCGGCGGCGCGGAACCCGTCGACCATTATGTTGGCTATCCTCACCAGGTTCTCGCCGGCCGGCCCTATGGCGGCGACGCTGGCGCCGAGCCTCGTCTCCCTCCTGACCGCCTGCCAGGTGTCCCACGTGCTCGAGCCCCAGAGGTGGGCGGCCTCCCTGAGCTCTATCCTGCCGTCCTCGACGTAGAGGTAGACGGGGTCGCGGGCCCTCCCCCGGATGACCAGGGCGCTGAACCCGGCCCTCCTCAGCTTGGCGGCGAACACCTGGCCCGCGTAGGTGTCGCAGAGTATCCCGGTGGTCGGGCTCCTCGCGAGGAACCCCACCTTCGACGCGGAGGGCGCGAGGCCTGCGAGGAAGCCGGGGGCGACCACGAGCACGTTGAACCTGGGGTCCAGGGGGTCGCCGCCGCGGGGCGCGAGCTTGAAGCCGAAGTAGTACAGCAGGCCCTTGCCCCCGATGAAGAGCTCGGCCGCGTCCTCGGGGAGCTCCTCGACCCTGACCCTCTCCCTCCACAGGTCGACGAAGGCGACGTACCCGTAGCCCACGGGCGGTATGGCGGACCACCGGGGGCGCGGCCGCCCCCGGCCCTGGGCGTTAACGGTTTCGCCAACCGGCAGCCCCTATTACCGGCCGCCCGGCCGCGCCGCGCGGGAGCCGCGGGGCTTGCTGGGCTACGCCCTCGCCTTCGCGGCCGG
>WAQM01000001.1 GCA_015520245.1 Pyrodictiaceae archaeon | reverse complement strand
GGCGGGAGGCCGCGCCAGGTCGCCGACCCGGGTCCCCGGCGGGGCGGCCGCCAGCGCCACCGTCTCCACCAGGCCTACGAGCCTGCCCTCCCCGTCGACCACGGCGACGACGTCGCGCAGGGCCCACCTCCTGCTGCGCACCCTCTCGAGGACCTCGCCGGCGCGCTCCCAGGGCCTGGCCGCCGGGTAGTCCACCACCATCAGGCCGCCCGCGCTGGCCGGCGGGTAGCCCAGGATCCTCGCCACGAGCTCCCTGCTGCCGGCGGCCATCCTGCCCAGCACCTCGCGCCTCCGCTCCTCGGGCAGTGCCTGAAGCACGTCGGCCGCCTCGTCCGCGCTCACCCTGGAGAGCAGGGAGGCCAGCCTCTCCGGCCCCAGGGCCTCGAGGAGCTCGCCGGCGACCAGCTCGCCCCCGCGCTCGACCAGCTCCCTCAGGGCCTCGGGGTCCAGCGAGCGGAGGACCTCGACCATCCTCTCGCGCTCGAGGGCCGCGAGCGCGCCCAGCACCGCGCCGGGGCCCACGTAGCGCGCGAGCCAGGGCGCGGCGCGGGGGGCTGTGCGCAGCACCTCGGCGACCACGGTGTGCGCGGACGCGAGGGGGGCCGCCGACGACCACTCGACACCCTCGACCTCCCTCACGCGCCTGGCGACCGAGCTCGCGTCGGCCGCCCCGTCGGCGACGAAGACCAGCACCGCCCGGCCCTCGGCGGTGAGCGCGAGGCTGAACGCTATGTTGAGGCCGAGGCCCGCGAGCCTCGACGCCACATCGCGCAGGAGGCCCGGCCGGTCGGCGCCCGCTGCCGCCACGACCAGCCTGCCTGCCACGGGCCCGTGCCTCGCGACGCGGCTGAGCCTATATCCCGCACGCGCCCGGATAAGGTGTCGCGGGGCCGTGAGGAGACTCGGCCAGCCGAGGGCCGGTGGGCCGGCTCGGTGGTGACGTCCTCCCAGCCTGAGCCCCCTACCCCGCCAGCCAGGGGCAGAGGATCCCGGCCCTCCGCGCCTCATCGACGTAGGCCACCAGCTCGTCGTCGCTAACGTCGTGCCACTCGACGTAGGCGTCGGCCACCGCGAAGACGGGGCCGGCGCGCACGTTGAGGACCACCACCGCGTCCGCCTCCCCCGAGACGAAGCGGGCGCCGTCGAGGCTCGCGGTGGGGGCCGCCAGGTAGAGCCGCGAGGGCCCGAGCCTCCGGAGGAAGCGGGCCGCGACCCTCATCGTGTAGCCGGTCGCTATACCGTCGTCCACGAGGACCACGGTCCTGCCCTCCAGGCCCGGGTACTCCGTGGTGCCGCGGACCAGCCTCGTCCTCCTCTCCACGTAGGCGCGGACCTCCTCCACCCTCCTGGCCATGCGCTCGCCGTCCAGGCCGAGGCTCCTGGCGACCGACTCGTCGTACTCGACCGTGCCGTCGACCGCCACCGCCCCGAAGCCCGCCTCCGTGGTCCACGGGTAGGTTATCTTCTTCACGACCACCACGTCGAGGCAGGCGCCGAGCTTCCTGGCGACCTCGAGCGCCACGGGGACGCCGCCCGCGGCCAGCCCGAACACCACGTGGGCCCCGCCCAGGTGCCTCGACAGCACGTGGCCCAGGATCTCCCCCGCCTCGCGCCTGTCGGTGAACACGGGGGCCGACCAGCTCAGCTCCTCGACGTAGTAGACGTTGCCCTCAAGCCTCCTCAGCGGCACGCTCCCGCTCCACGCCGGCGGGGCCGCCCCCGGCCTCTATAACCGGGGTCGCCCAGCCGCCCCGCAGCAGCCACGCGGCCCCCAGGGCGCCGGCGGCGTAGTTGCTCACCGCCATCCCGACCCAGAGGCCCAGGTGGCCCATCGAGAGGGCGTAGGCGAGCAGGTAGCATAGCGGCACCCGGAGCGCCCAGAGCCTCGCCAGGCCGAGCACCGACACCACCAGCGTGTGGCCGCTGCTCCTGGCCACGACGTTGGCCATCATGAGCGCCGCGAACCCCAGTATGCTGGGCCCGAAGACCCTTATCATCGTCGTCGCGACCTCGAGCACCTCGGGCTCCCTGGCGAACACGGACGCGAAGCCCTCGGCGAAGGCCGCCAGGGCCGCGGTGTAGGCCCCGACCAGGAGCAGCACCAGCTTGAGGCCGGTGAGCGCGGCCCGCCGCGCCCTCCACGGCATCCCGGCGCCCAGGCTCTGGGCCACGACAATGCCGACCGCCCTGCCCAGGGGCATCACTATCACGTGGCTGAACGTGAGCGCCACCTGGCCTATCGCGTACGCGGCGAGCACGACCGTGCCGAGCCCGGACACTATGGACGCCATGGCCACGAAGCCCGCGGTGAACGCGAGCCTCTCGGC